>DATJGV010000163.1:0-4474 GCA_035494575.1 Pyrinomonadaceae bacterium
TCGAGTCCCTTCGTGCCCACCAGATCGATTGCGGATTTGGGAATGTGGATTGCGGATTTGTCAGACCGGGAGCGGTAGCGACCTGGTATTCAATCCGAAATCGTAAAACCAAAATCCAAGATCGCCATCGCGGGGTCGTAGTTCAGTTGGTTAGAACGCCAGCCTGTCACGTTGGAGGTCGCGGGTTCGAGCCCCGTCGGCCCCGCCACTAAAAAGTTAAAAGTGCAAAAGGGAAAGAGTTTCGACTCTTTCCCTTTTGGTTTGATCGGACCTATCTGGTTCTTACTTTTTTTCTAACCTTTTCTCAATTCAGTCAAAACCTGTTTCGCCACGGCCTTTAGCGTATCGAACACGCCGGTTCCGTCTTTTGCAACCGCCTCAAAAACCGGCTCGCCTTTTTTGAGCAGCTCCGCCGAAAGCTCTTCGAATGGTATTACGTTAGGCAGATCGCGTTTATTCAGCTGCAAAACATACGGGATTTTTGAAAGGTCGTAACCCTGCGTCTGGAGGTTTTCTTCAAGATTATGGAGCGATTCGATGTTGGCGTCCATCCGCTCCTCCTGGCTGTCCGCAACGAACACGACGCCGTCAACACCCTTGAGGATGAGTTTGCGCGACGCATCGTAATAAACCTGTCCCGGCACGGTGTAAAGGTGGAAACGGGTCTTGAACCCGCGAACGGTGCCGAGTTCGAGAGGCATAAAATCGAAGAAGAGCGTGCGATCGGTTTCGGTGGCGAGGCTTATGAGCTTACCTTTCGCTTGGGGGGCAGTCGAGTCATAGATATACTGCAAATTCGTCGTTTTACCGCACAGGCCCGGCCCGTAGTAAACGATCTTGCAATTTATCTCTCGTGAAGCGTAGTTGATGAATGTCATAGCAATACAAACGGGTTGTAAAACACTTATGTGAAGAGGCTGTCAATGTCCTCATCGGTGATCTCGGCAAAAAAGGAGTTGTTATTGAGGCGATAACTTGCCGATTCTTCCGCGACCTCGTCCAAGATCCCTGCGACCTCGTGACTTGCCCTCTTTGTTCGTATCTTGACTAAACCGAGTGTGGAGCGCTCGTCAAATACTACCACTAAAAGGCTTCGGCCGATAACGCTGATGTAGATACTTTCGCGTTCGCCCTCGTGAACAACCGCCGGGAAGACCTCTTCACCGATCAGTTGGGCCATACTCGTCGTTGCGGCGACGTTACCCGCGGCGAGGGACGAAAAACTTGTCGTGTCCATGTCGCCGATCTCGCCGTGAAAGGCAATTGGCTGGCCGTCGCGGTCAACCAGAAATACGGCGCGAGCGGCACATTCGACACATAAACGTGCGAGAACACTTTTAATCCTCTGGAACTGGTGTTCTTGAATAATAAAGGGCGTTTCTGCCATCTTGTTTTCTCTTGGAAAAAGCTGACGCGGGTTCGTGTAGCTGTTGTGAAATTTGCTGGCAATGCGGTCGGGCAGGTCTTGGTGACATACCGCAATAAAGAATCTATCACATCGGCGCGGCTGACTTCAAGAATTTTTTTGTCGGTACAACAATTTTTAACCGTAATAAAGACTTATAGATATCTGAGACGGCCCGATTTTCCCGAGCTTGTTTTCGGAAATGCTTATCTTTTGTGCATTTAGGTTGAAGCTTACGCTTGCCTGTCTTCCAAGTTTTCGCTACAGTCCGTTGTGAATGGCAAAGACAGATCTGCCCGAGATAGCCCCAGGTTTAAAGGTTGTCGCAATTGGCGGCGGCAACGGCCTTTCGACACTGTTGTCGGGCTTAAAGGCTTTCGTCGGCACGGAAAACGGCGGGGAACCGCGGATCGACCGGCTTTCGGCAATCGTCGCCGTATCGGACGACGGCGGAAGCTCCGGCCGGCTGCGTGACGAACTTCACATGTTGCCGCCGGGCGATATTAGAAACTGCATGGTCGCTCTTTCGGAGGACTCGCGGCTGTTGTCAAAATTATTCCGACACCGCTTCCGCGGCGAAGGCCAGCTCGGCGGTCATAGCTTTGGGAACATTTTCCTCGCGGCCCTGACGCAGCTAACCGGCGATTTTTCCGAAGCGGTGCGTTTGTCGTCCGAAATTCTCGCAAGTAAAGGTCATATATATCCGGCAACGATGGCAGACGTCCGCCTGGCTGCCGAGCTTGACGACGGAACGATAATCCGGGGTGAAACCAATATCGGACATGCCGGAAGCAGGATAAAGCGCCTTTACCTCGAACCCGAAAACTGTCATCCGCTGCCCGATGCGATGACGGCGATCCGTGAGGCCGATGTAATAACTATTGGGCCCGGATCGTTGTTCACCAGCCTTTTGCCGCCGATCCTGGTCGAAGGCGTGGCCGATGCGATCGCGGCGTCTTCTGCCGTAAAGATATTTATCTGCAACCTCATGACGCAGCCCGGCGAGACGGACGGATTTACCTCGTACAGGCATTTGCGAACGATCGGCGAATATGCCCCAACCGTCAAATTTGATTACCTGATAGTGAACAACCAGCCGATCAGCAAACATCAGCACGAGTTGTATGCAATGGAGGGAGCCGTGCAAATAGGCGTGCACGGCTCTATCTCGACAAAAACGGTCGAGGGGACAAACATTGTCTTTGAAAATCTGCTGGATCAAGGCGACATGGTTCGGCACGATTCCGCGAAATTGGCAACGCTCGTTTTGAAATGCGCCGTCAAATGACCGGCGTATTAAAGCCCTACGCCCTTACTGTCAACTTTAACTCTACTATGGTAAATTCCTGTTATGGAAAGTCTTGCAAATGAGCCAAAGCCGTTGGATGTTCTGATCCTTGCAGCCGGCTTGGGTACGCGAATGCGTTCAAATCTGGCAAAAGTTCTTCACCGGCTGGATGACCGTCCGCTGATCAACCACGTGTGCCGGACGGCCACGGCGCTTGCACCGCGAAAGATCTACGTGGTGATAGGAAATCAAGGCGAAGATGTCAGGAAAGCCGTCTTGACCGAGGTTGACGAAGCGCACGCAGAGTTTGTCTGGCAGGAAAAGCAGCTCGGTACAGGCGATGCCGTAAATGCCGCGCGGCCGTTTCTGGAAAATGAAGATTCGACCTTGCTGATCTTATCGGGCGACGTGCCAATGATCCGCCACGAAACCCTCGCGGCTCTGGTTCAGCTTCATCACAACCACCGCGGAAGAGGGGCCGCATGCACTATTCTGACTGTAAGGCTCAACGACCCGACCGGCTACGGCCGCATAGTCCGTGACGAAGGCGGCCTGTTTCTGAAGATCGTGGAGCAAAAAGACGCCGATGAACAGCAGGCAGATATTCGCGAGATAAACGCCGGCATCTATTGTTTTGACACCAAAAAACTGTTTTCCGCGCTTTCCAGGGTCCAGAACAACAACGCACAGGGCGAATATTACTTGACCGACGTGCCGGAATTGCTGCGCGCCGTGGGCGAGGATATCGCGATCTACCAGCACCGCGATCCACAAGAGATCGAAGGCGTCAACAACCGGGCGCAGCTTGCCGATCTAGAACGCCAGATATGCCGCCACACAGTTTCGCGCCTTATGCTCGATTACGGCGTGACCTTCATCGACCCCAAGAACGCGTATGTCAGCGAACAGGCCGTGATCGGCCGTGACACGGTCATTTACCCGAACGTTCGCATCGAGGGCGAAAGCGTGATCGGCGACGGCACAACTATACGGTCGGGAACGCGCATTACGAATTCACGGATCGGCCTCTCCGTTGAGATCCTGGACAACTGCGTGATAGTCGATTCGCATATCGGCAATCAGTGCACCGTCGGCCCGTTTGCTCACTTACGCGGCAAATCGGTAATGGAAGAAAACGCGAAGGTCGGAAATTTTGTCGAGTTAAAGAAAACAAATCTCGGACGCGGCTCAAAAGCTAATCATCTAACTTATCTGGGAGACGCCACGATCGGTGAAAACACGAATATAGGAGCCGGTACGATCACCTGTAACTTTGACGGAAAACAAAAACATCCGACCACTATAGGCAACAACGTCAAGATCGGCTCCGACACGATGCTCGTGGCACCCGTAAAAGTCGGCGACGGCGCCGCAACAGGAGCGGGAAGCGTTGTAACAAAGGATGTTGATGAAAATTCACTCGTTGTCGGCGTACCTGCAAAGGCTATAAAAAAAGAAAATTAACATGTCAAAATTTACTTTATACGTCCTGACCGCGATATGCGGACTATTTGGTCTCTTGGCACTCCTTAGATTTGCCGAGGTGCTCTTGTTGGGTAGCCGATTGAACGCTCTACAATTTGTATTCGGCGTTGTTGGTTTGGTATTAGCATGGTTATTCCTAAAAAAAGCTCGCTCGAAATAAACATTTATTGACTTATGTGTGGAATTGTCGGATACGTTGGAAACAAACAGGTTGTGCCGTTGATCATTGACGGCCTTAGAAAGCTCGAATATCGCGGTTACGATTCGGCAGGCATCGCCGTGGTTGACGAAAGCCA
>DATJGV010000164.1:0-3679 GCA_035494575.1 Pyrinomonadaceae bacterium
TTTGTGGCGATGTATTTTTTTCCTTGGTAATTTATATTTCGAAGCTCCGCCGCCGGATCAAATTTTCCGAATTGCGGTTTTGCCTTGATCTCGCCAAATAATCCGGCATCGACGCCAAAGATCGAATCGACGATCGGCTCCAGATAATTGCAGCCCGAAACGCACGCGCCGTCGTTGATATAAGGCTGGTCCGAAGTTGATTTGATCGCGCCGCCGTTCGATTCCGGAGCAACAAAACTCTCGACAAAATGCGCCTGTGCTATCGGTCCCTGTCTCGAAGTTTTTGCAAGTCCTGCGATCCAGTCGAACGCTACGTCTGTTTCGCCTGCCGCATAGAGCCCGCTAAGCGCTAGCGCGGGCCACGCAGCATAAGCGCCCGTCCATTGATGATCGGGACGAATGCTGAATGTCACATCGAGATCCTTTGTCGAAAGTGCCCGCATCCACGAAGGCGTCTGCAATTCGGTCTGAAAAAACCGCACAATTTCCCTCTTCTGTTTTGCCGTCATCGTGTCGCCGATGTTCATCAGGGTCGTGCCGAAATCGTAGCAGTGACGGACCTCGTTATACGAGCCATCCGGCAAACGGCATCTCCAAAATCCCTCGCCGTCGATGTAAAGTTGGTTAACGCGCCCCGCAAGACCGAGAGCCTCTTTTCTCATTGCAGCAGCCTTGTCGCGCTGGCCTTTATGATCGAGCAATTCGGCGGCAAAACGCAGGTTGTAGACATTTGCCGCATTCAGCCCGGCGACTTCGTGAACGTAGCTTGAGACCGCTTCAAGCAGGTTGTTAACGCCGCCGTAATCCGCTAGTCCGTGGCCGTTTGTGTCGAGAGCTCGCCAATGTTCAGCATAGGTTATCAGCCTGTCAAAAACCTTTGTTCCGCCGACATCTTTGTCGAGCCAGGCCGTGTCGCCCGTCCATCGCAGATACTCCTTCGCCATCCGCGACATCGCATAATCGTTGACCGAGTACCAAGGCCCGACACCGGAGCCTGTTAAAAACTCAGTTCCGAAATGTTTGTAAACATCGAGCGTCATCCACGTTTCCATCATCCGCCGAAGCACAACCGGATCGAGCATCGCGAGCAGCATTGCACTTAAGCTGATATCCCACAAAAACGTCGTCGTTTCCCAGTATCGCGGCGCAAGCGTGACGTAGGTCGTGCCGTACACCGAATGCGGCGTCGTGCGGCGGAAAAACAGCGCGCTCATAACTGCCGAGTGATAAAGACGTTTCACGTTTTCGTCGGACGTTACAAGTGTCGGAACATAGCCGGAAAAGCGGTCGTTATTCGGCGTAAATGCGGCAGTAAACTGGGCATTCCATTCGTCGGTTGTTTGTTTTGCAATTCGGTCAAACGCATTAATTATGGAGTCAAAATCACGTTGCGCGTCACCGGCGGCTGCGCCTAGCGAATTTACAAAAACTATCGATTTCGATTCTCCCGGCGCGAGGTCGAAATCGTACACCATCCATGACGGCAGGAGCTTCTTCGGTTTCGGCGTAACACCTTGTAACACAAACGCTTCCGTGCGTTTTGATTTGCAGAGAACCGCGTTGCGGCCACTATCTAAGACCCTGTCATTGTCATATTCACCAGGAGAATATGCGGCATTCCATGGGGCAACGCTTTTGGTTGCGCCTCCGTTGATGGCAAGTTTTATCTCGGTTTTCCGGCGATTCTTGGTTATATTCTTAACGGTGAATTTTACGGCAACGGACATCGTTTTGAATGGGACAACAGTCACGCTCGACAGCTCCAGACCCTTATAATTACTGCGTCTTTCGATGCGGTCCGGCTGCCATACAAATTCGATCGGAGTTTTTGTCGAGGCAAAATATTCGCCATCGACGTACAAGACCCCGGTAAGCAATTCGCCTCCCGCGCCGAGTGGCGCAACATTCATTTCGCCCTGCGCGAACGGCGGAAACGCGATACTGCGAACCGCGACCACATCCATTGCCGCCTGAGCGCAGCCCCATTGGTTGGTCAGTCCGGGCGGGTTAAAAAGGTCGCCGAACTTGTGAGTCATCACGATACTGCGCATCGATTCGGAGGTCGGAATCTCGGGAATCGGCAAGAGATTCTCTCTCGATACGGTTTCGGTCTCGCGTTTTGAGCCTTCGGTCTCGCCGCGCAGGAGCGCCGGCATGACCAACCCGGCCGACATGGTTTTTATAAAATCTCTTCGCTTAAATTTACCCATAATCCTGGTTATTCAATTTCGATTTTTATTGTTAAAGTTTCAAACGGCTTTAAATTGACGGTCAGCGGAGCAATCTCCGAAACCGGCGCCAAAATTTTTTCCTCGGTTAGGTTCATGATCGCGGCCGATCTTATTTTTACCGGAAGAGTGAGGCGCGCGGTTGCAGGTTTTCCAGAAAATTCGTGCAGCCTGACAATATAGATTTTGTTGATCTGCGGGTCCAGCGGCGAAGCGCTCACCTCTCCGCGAACCACTTCGTCCGAGATTGTTTTGACCGTTGTTATCTGCACATTCGGCGCGTCAACCGAGAAAAAACTGTCGCTCGTTTTTAGCGGCGGCACCGTCACGTATCGCGCGATCAGCGGCAGGTCAAAGTTCGACCCCATTTTCCACGCCGCGACATCGTCAAACGCTCCGCCGCCCGCTATTGCATAATCGAAAACGTAATTTCCGTCCAGCCCAGGTTCGACCGATTCCATATTTATAACGCCGAGGTCGTGCGTGTCGGCCTGATTGCTGCGGCGTACCGCGCGGGAATATATGGTCGCTTCGGGCAGCGGAAATTTGCCGGTGAACATCGGCGGCAATTCCTTCGGCGCATCTTTTGCTCGCATTTTTGTGCTGACAAAACCGGGATAGACCCAGTGAAATGCTTGCCGGTGAGCCAAATATGCCGAAGCTTTGCCGTCGGTAAACCCGAATAGATGCTGCGTCGTCACGGCGTCGTGGCGAGCGTCGGGCAGGTAATCGTCCGGAAGCGTGTCGAACCATTTCTGGCCGCCGCGTTTTACCTTCAGACCATTTTTGGAAACGTTAAAAGGAAAGGCAAAATAATACGAGTCGTTCCAGTTGTTGTTGCCGCCGACGAACGGCATTTTTGAGCCGTCGAGTTCGTTGTGGAGATCGACGCGGTTGATGCCATCGTAGATCGTGAGCGTCGTCAGCGGATATAAAGAGCGGTCGCGGCGAACGACGATCTGCGACATCTGTTTTCCCTTTTTCACCGATATTTTCGGCGCGATCGGATATGCAACCTTCGACGCTTCTTGTCCCTCGACACACAGCAAATCGTTGAATGGCAACTCGCCATTGTCATTTACAATTTCGCGGTTTTCTCGTTTGTCGAAAATGCTTTGGACGTTGCCGTCGGCCCGCATTTTTATTTGGAAATTTGCGTTTGCGGCCGTGTCGGATCTTGTTTCGACCAATGTTGTCACATCTTTTCCGGGCGCGGTCGTAACCTGATAGGTTTTGTAACCGAACGGCGGAATATTTTTTGCGACGAAGATCGCGTCACCGTTTTCGTCAATGTCAAAAGCGACGGGCGAGCTGTTATTGAAGTCGCGGATTTCGGTAATGTGAACATCACACTTTGCTGCGTCAAACCGCCCGCTACCACAGGTGGAACTGACAATAGGAGAACCACCCCGTCGGTGAAGCGCCGACACCCCTCCTTCGTACGGAGGGGA
>DATJGV010000165.1:0-3485 GCA_035494575.1 Pyrinomonadaceae bacterium
TATGAAACCAATAACTTGCCCTTGGAATTAAATTGCGGGTGAAAATGCGGATTATATGTCAGCAATATGCCCGCGAGAGTTTGTCCCGAAACCATTCCCGGTACCGTGTTGCTGCCCGTTTCGGGTGTCGAATAAATAACCTTCTTTGCCGAAAATGGTCCTTCCGGCCGGCAGGCAGTGTAAAGCGTGATATCTTTCCACGCGCCGAAAAGCGCCGTCGTGTCCATCCCGATCAAAACGTAGGCGTTACCGAATTTTGTCGAAAGCTTTTTGACGTTATATTCGTCACTAATAGAATCCGAAGCGTTGTTCGGGTCACCTGCATTGCCGATTATCGGAGCAGCATTTAAAGTATCCGCCGACCAGGTGCTGCCGTCCCACGCTGTCCAATTCGCCATATTGGCGACGTCAAGCAGGTTGCCTGCTGTATTCACTTTCGCAACGTACGGTCGCTTTTGCGTACCAGTCATCTTCATGCCGTAAATATACAGTGTGTAATTGCCATAGGTCCCTTCCAGCCAGAGAGCGGAACCCCAGTTAATGTTCGATGCAGTCGGCGGATTTAAGAGCGGCTGGATCGTTTCGATCTGCATTGACGGCAAAGAAAGCTGCGCGACCGCGCTGCCATAATAGGTAAACGAGCCGTCAAACTCCATTAGGAAAACCCAAAGCTTTTTCGTGCCGACCGCGTCGGTCTGAACCACTGCCGAATCACCCATCCAATAAAAATGGCCGCTCCCCGCAGCCGCAGGCGGTGCAAAATACGATGTTGAAAATCCGTTAGTCAGATCAGGTGGGCCTGTCAACGTCGTCAATGTTCCGGTAACTGCGTTGCGAATAACTACGCTGTTGTGTGCGTGAAAAAGATTTGTCGGTGGGCTGCAAATCGGCGGCCCGCAATTCACCTGTCTGGTGCGCAGACCGTTTGCATCGGTCGTTACGGTGCCGTCACCGGTCATCGCTGGTGACTCGCCTGTGTACGAATCGGAAAAGAAAAACGCCGTGTCGCCGTTCGGCAGCAGGATCGAATAAGTGCTGTCCGCTCCGGTCCAACCTGGTATTCCTGCGGGTTCCAGACCCGTGCCTGAGCCGTTCTGTGTAAATATGGAATCAAAGCTTGAATCAGGCGTTCCGAGCTGTACACCAATGGAACAGGTCTGAGCCTGTAAGATCGACGGCCAACAAAAAAAACAAAACAAAATAAGTACCGTGAAAGAAGCTTGAAATTTCACTGGGAGAGGGGTTGCGTTTCTCATCAATATAGTCGAGGACATTTTCATTTTTCCCTCCTTTTTCCATTTCTTTCTAAAGATCTATCACCGGCGTTCGGTCGTCATTAGGGTCGGCCCAACGTGTATTAGGAACGATGGGTGACCAGTCAGGTCGCAGTGGATCTTTGTCGTACGGATAACTGCCTAACCGTTTATAAAGCTCCGCATACTCGGCAACCTTTTCGCGATTCAGCTTGACTCCCAAACCCGGTCCGGTTGGGACCTTTATCGAACCGTTTTTATACGGCATCCTTCCGCCTTCGATGATGTCGTCCGTCAGATGGTGATAATGAGCGTCGGCAGCAAATGTAAGATTTGGAATCACAGCCCCGAGATGAAGCATCGTCGCTAGCTGAATGCCCAGCTCACCCGACGAATGAACTGCGACTCCCAGCTGAAACGTTTCGCAAACACCCGCTGCTTTTACACATGGACGAATTCCGCCCCAGAATGTCGTGTCAAGCAGGACCACGTCAACAGCGGTATCCAAAACATTCGCAGCAAGCTGTTCGAAATTGATAACCACTGTGTTCGTCGCAAGCGGCATCCGCACCTTTTCACGAGTTCGCCTCATTCCGTGCAGCCCAAAAACCGGGTCTTCGAGATAATCGTTGTTGATATCCTCGATCTGCTGCCCGAACCATATCGCCTGCTCGGTCGACCAGGAGGCGTTCGGGTCAAAGCGAAAGCAATCGCCGCTGCGCGCGCCGGTGCCAAGTTCTGCCGCCAGCGCTCGGTAACATTCGAGTTCGTAAACCGGATCGAAAACACCACCTTTCAGCTTGTGCGAGGTAAACCCATACCTTTGCTTTAGATCTTTCGCATGACTAACCAGTTGCTCAACGGTCCGCACTTCGCCGTCGCCGGTTTTCGGATTTGCGTAACGAAAAAATAAGTAGGATGCGAACGGCACTTCGCTCTGCAGCTTGCCGCCCAAGATGTCGTAAACCGGAACGTTCCATTTCTGTCCCAGAATATCGAGGCACGCAAATTCCAGGGCGGCGAGGATCTGCGTGCGGTTGTTGTAAAGCGACGCCGTCGGGTTGGCGATCTTGAACCGCATCTCTTCAAGATTTACGGGGTCATGACCGACAAGGTACGACTTCATCGCACGAAACGCATTCTCTGCCGATTCGCCTCCACCGCCCATTTCTCCAAGTCCAATAATGCCTTCGTCGGTCTCAACCTCAACAATCGTTCTAACAAATCTACCCCAATGACAGCCGGCCGCATGACGCAGCGGAGCTTCGAGAGGAACAGTAACGGTCGTTGCTTTAATGTCTGTAATTTTCATGCTTTCAAAAATCCGCCTCCTTGATTAGGAGGGCTGGCAGCCGCTTGGCTGAAGGGGGTAGAACAAGCTAACAGTATATTCTCTCTTATTGCGTCACTTTATTCTCCTGCAAAAATTTCCAGATCTCTACAAACGCCTTTTCATACTCAGCCTGTTCGAACATTCCATGCCCGCCGCCATGAACAGTCACAAGCTTATTTGGCACACCCGCCTTATCAAGCGCCTCTTTCAGCCGTGTCGCCTGAGCATACGGCACAACGTCGTCCTTATCGCCGTGGATCGTAATGATCGGCGGCAAACCCGGACGCACGTAAGTAAGGGGCGAAACGCTCTTTGCAACCTCTGCCGCATTCGGCATCGCTCCCATCCACATCGCGGCGTAATTCTTAAGATTCGGACCCTGGATAAGATCATTAACGTCGCTGATGCCGTACCAATTAACGATCGCCGCGACCTTCATCGGAACATCGCCGTACTTTGCGTCAGCGTAACAACGGTTATCGAGCGGGGTGCCGTCAGGCAGCATTCCGGTAACTAACGAGAGATGGCCGCCCGCCGAATGTCCGGTAAGTACGATCTTCGAAGTGTCGAAGTTGTACTGTTTCGCGTTCCGATATATCCATCTCAATGCGCATCGAGTGTCTTCCACCGCGCCGGGAGCCAGCGAATTCCCCGCCATACGATACTCAACATTGACAACCCGCCAACCGCGTTCGAGATAGGGCAGAAATTGATAAACCGCACCCTCTTTCGATCCGAATATCCATCCGCCGCCATGTATATAGACGAGTGTCGGCGTTGGTGTTTTTGAATCCCGCGGATACCAAATATCGAGCTTGAGCGGCGTATTATTTGCGCTTCCGTAAACCACGTCAGGCTGCATCCAATATCGATCCGCTATTCTAAGAAGCGACGGCGTC
>DATJGV010000166.1:0-3244 GCA_035494575.1 Pyrinomonadaceae bacterium
AGGTTTGAAGACCTAGTAAAGAACGACGTATATTGATACCTACGCTGTCCAAGGCTGTTAGTAAACGAAACGAGCCTTACTTGTAGACGGTTACAAATAACTTACAAAAGAACTCTCAAGCAAATTCGAAAACTGATCAGCTCGTACCCAGACTCACTCTAGGCACTAAATATTTCCCAAAATGCGTTCCCGAAATGAAATATTTATATCAATAAATGAAATATTGGCCACCTTTTTTCATCTATTTAGAAACTGGAACGAGATATTGACACCCGGAATGAAATATTTTTAAAAACGAACGGGATATTTACATAAATGAATGAGATATTGGACACCTGGGACGGAATATTGACAATTTTTCCGGGATATTTTTAAAAATAAATGAAATATTGATAACCTTCCGCGAGATATTTATATCCTTTTCTGAAATATTTGTGACAATAAATCATTCTGGGTGCACCAAAAACGATTTGTTGACATCAAGAAAGTGCTTCAAAAGTTCATCAAGAGATTCCGCGGATCAATTATTAAATTTGTTGTACCGCTGAGCAACGGGCGGGGATTGCCTTTATTCATCCTCGTGCCCTTTCTGTTTTTTTCCGTCGATCAAAATCCACGAAGCAATGGCGCTTAGCACCGCGAGGCCTGCCGAAACCAGCGAAACGACTCGAAAGCCTGCGACGAACGAATCGCGGACGGCGGCGCGGACCGCGTCCGCTGCATCCCCGGTTATTCCCTGCGGGATCTCGATGTTGAGAAACTTCCCGCTTTGACCGAGAAGGTTTTGGCGCACATCATCCGGCAGCTGAATCGCTTGTAATTTTTCTGCGAAGCTATTGTCGAACACGAAAAGCATCAGAACGCCGAATGCCGCGACGGCGATCAGTCCGGCGGTGCGGGAAACGGCGTTGTTTATGCCGGACGCTAATCCGGCGTGGCGGACCTCGACGGCGCCCATGACGGTCGTCGTCAAGGGCGAGACACTAACAGCCATTCCAAAACTCATAACCATTACGGCGGGGAAAAAGTCGATCCAGTATCCGTGATCGACCGAACCGGGTACGGCGAAAAGGGCAAATCCTGCGCCCGCTATTAACGGGCCGACGACAAGCGGAATTTTCGAACCGTACCGCTCAACCAATCCGCCCGCCCAGCGGCCAAGAGCAAACATCGTAATAACAAACGGCAGCAAAGCCGCTCCCGCCGCTGCCGGCGAATAACCCTGCACTTGTATAAGGTTAAACGGCAGAAAGAACAAAAGTCCTCCTAGTCCGGCGTAAAGAAAAAGCGTGAGCAGATTTGCACCCGTAAAGGTTCGGATACGGAAAAGCTCGAGCGGCATCATCGGTTGTTTTTTCTTGTCCTCGACAAACAAAAATGCAACCAAACCCAAAACGCCGATCACAAGAAATGCTATAACGCGCGGAGCGGCAAGTCCTGCGGTATTCGATTCGATCAGGCCGAAAACAATCCCGCCGAGACCGACTGTCGCGAGTAGCGCTCCGACCCAATCGACATTTGTCGTAGAATCTTGGTCGCGGCTTTCGGGCACGTATTTGAAGGTGATGAGCAAAAGAACAACTGCCAGCGGAATGTTGATGAAGAAGATCCATCGCCACGAGAACGCCTGTATCAGCCATCCGCCCAGGACCGGCCCGATGCCTGCCGCGATCGAAGTAAAACCCGCCCACGTTCCTATTGCACGTCCGCGCCGCGATTTATCAAAATTTGCGCTTATTAACGCAAGACTGCCGGGAACAAGAAGCGCGGCTCCAAAACCCTGAACGCACCGGGCAACGATGAGATTGTTAATGCCGGGAGACAGGCCGCACCAGGCCGATGCAGCCGCGAAGATAAGAGAACCGATGAGGAAGATGCGCTTGCGTCCGTAATGATCGCCCAGCGCTCCGCCGACAAGAATTAGAGCGGAAAGAATAAGAGCGTAACCCTCAATTATCCATTGCGCCGCCGAAACACTCGCGCCCAGTTCGCTTTGCAAAACGGGGAGGGCGACGTTAACGACGGTGCCGTCAATAAATGTGATGCCCGAGCCCAGAATGGTTGCGGCGAGAACCCATTTGCCCGATGCAGGCGAACCGCAATCCGGTGCCGATTGCACTACCGCTTCATCGCAAGGTGATCGGGTGTCGCTTATCATCGCCCCAAGTTGCTACCAGCTTTAGCTATGCCACCAAATGTGTCGCGTCAGACAAAATTAGAATAAAAACATTTCCGAATTGCTTCAATTTATTTCAGCCCGCCTTACCATTCGTCCGATTATATTGCGATCATCATCAGTCAATTCCTGATCGCCCTGCGGATAAAATGCCGAAAGGTTTGCAAGCATTGCGGCGCGAATACCTTCGTCGCGGATCGACGCGATGACCTCTAAATTTTCATGCGCGGCTGCCGCGGCTTTTGCGTGTTCGCCAAAATTGGAGAACGCGCGAACGATCTCGTTAAGGACCGCCGAACGCATGGAAAGCTGCGGAACGGTTTCGGCAAGCGTCGCTGCTTCGTCGAGAAATGCAACGGCGTTTTCGCGCTCGCCTATTCTCTCCTTTGCGTCGCTCATGCCGAGCAGCGCGAAAAGACGGCTTGACTCTTCGGGAATCGCGGTCAACGCCTGACGAGCAACACTATCGCTCTTTTGCACGGTCAAAATTTGCGCGATCTGCGATAACGCAGAGGTCCTTTCGTTCTCGTCAAGGTTCTCGTTTGCGATCTCGATCGCTCGTTCCGCCTTTCCATATCCTGCAAATTGGGTAGCGATCTGCGTATAGGTCGCATTTCGCGCACGGCTGTCGCGGATCTCATTCTCGCGCTGCGATTTTATTATGGCGTAGGCCTCTTCGAGCGATTCGAGAGCGTCGTCTTTTTCCTCTTTTTTCCAAAACTCGCGCGAAAAACCGAGCAAACATGATGCTATCTGCACCTTATCGCCGACCAGATCGAGCGTCCCGTCTGCCTGTTCGAGATCGCCGGCCTGCAGAAAGCCGAGCGCCGCCGTCGCAAGAAAAAGATCACGGTGGATACTTTCAAGCCGTTCCGCGTCTTCTCGCGCAAGCTCAAACGTTCTGACCGCACCGACCTTGTCTTCGGCCTCGATGAACGAAGTGCCAAGCTCGCACAACGCCCTCAGCTTTTCTTCACGATGTTCAATGTCTTCGGCCGCCGCAACGGCCTCGTTAAGAAACCGTATTGCCGTTTCGCGCTCGCCGTTTTTTGATTTTGCCGTCGCAGC
>DATJGV010000167.1:0-4625 GCA_035494575.1 Pyrinomonadaceae bacterium
ATCGATTTTAGATACTGCGCCGGTGATTAGCAACCGGATGCCCTTAAAAAGCTTGCCGCTTCTAGATATTGGCCTGTTTTCGTGATACTTTTTTGTTTGAATTCAACTGTCCGCCGCACGATTCGGCCGCAACATAACAAACGAAATTTAATGGACGACATCTTAAACGAACAACCGGAGGCTGTACCGACCGAGCCGGCTGAAATTCCTGAAACCAAACTCACCTGGCGTGAAAGGCTCGAAACAGACCAAGCCGTAAGGATCATTTATCTTGTGTTCGGCCTTTTTGCGATCCTGCTGGTGATGATATTGCTGCAGTTTCAGACCGATGCGATCTGCTGCGGCGATTGGGACGGTTATTACCACATTCGCTGGAGTTCGCTGCTTTGGGAAAATTTCTCGCATGGTAAATGGCTGCCGTCGTTCGACTGGCTGCCGCTTACGGTTTTGAATCCGCAGCGATACGCCGATCATCATTTTCTTTTTCACCTGTTGCAAATTCCTTTTCTTTGGTTTTTCGAACCGGTCATGGCCGCAAAGATCGCTGCGGTTTCCTACGGAACGCTCGCTATCTTCTCCGTTTACTGGCTGATCTTTAGATACAAGATCAATCATCAATTGATATGGCTTGCGGCGATACTGACCTGTGCCAACTCGTTCTATTTTCGGATGAACATGGCGAAGGCACCGCCGCTAACGATCATCTTCACAGTAGTCGGTATTTACCTGCTTTTTGAGCGAAAGTACGTCTGGCTGCTGCCTCTGATGTTCGCGTTTGTCTGGACGTACAGCTTGTTTCCGCTGTTGTGGTTTGCATCGATCATCTGGGTGATGATCATCGCCTGGAACGAGCGGCGTTTTGAGTGGAGGCCGTTCGCGTACGCGACGGGCGGGATGATACTAGGCAATCTTATCAACCCTTATTTCCCGAATAATCTCATTCTATTTGCTGAGCATTTTATCGAAAAATTCAAGGTCGGGAGCGATTTTGCGGTCGCCGTCGGAGGCGAATGGTATCCGTATAACGGCATGGAGCTGTTGATGAATTTCCCGATCGCTCTTGGCGCAATGCTGATCGGGTATATTCTGTTCATGCCCAAAAACGGCAAGCTGCCGGAAAAGGCGACATTCTTTTTGATGTTCGTGTCGATCCTGCTGGCGGCGCAGTTTCGGTCGAAACGTTTTGCGGAGTATTTTCCGCCGTTCGCGATACTCTTTGCGGCGTTTAGCTGGCGGGCATTTCAGGAGCCGACCGCGCTGCAGTTGCCCGAGGAATTCAGAAAAGAGATCGAGCCGTATCTCGACGCGGCAAAACCGAATGAACGACAGGCGTTGTGGAACAAACTTAGGGTTGCGTCGCTGTGGGTCGGCGGCGGCCTGTTGACGCTGTTCTTTATTTATAATCTCACCGGGTTTCATCATTTGGGAATCGATGAAACAGGGTTGATCGGTACCATTCGGGCAAACGAACCGAACGAGAAATATCAGCGTGCGATGCAATGGGCGACGGGCCGCGACGCACAAGGAAATGAGAACATTCCCGCGGGCGAGAGGATATTTAACTGTTCGTGGGACGATTTTCCGAAGCTCTTTTTCTACGACCAGAAACACTCGTATGTTTACGGCCTTGACCCGAATTATCTCTATTCGGAAAATCCGGACCTTTACAAGCAGCTTGTCGATATAACGGCCGGAAAGGTGGACGATGCGGCGCCGATCATCCGGGACAAGTTCGGTGCCCGGTACATTTTCGCCGACGCAAAGGAAAACGAAGACATGATCGCAAAACTGCTCGAAAGCGGCTGGGTCGAGACCGTTTACGAAGATGAAGAGGCTCGGCTCTTGAAGATACGCGATCAGAAAGGCGCTGCGCCGTCCGATACTCTCGACGAAGCTCCGCCGACGGCCGAAGAGGAAAAGCAGCTTGACGAGGAAGAAAAAGCGGCAAATAATGGCCGTGACAACTCGGCCAACGACGAAGAGAACGACAACGACGAGAACTAAAAGGCAGAACAGGCTGTCGTATAAAGCCGTACATCAAATATGACGGAAAAGGAAAGCCCAGACGAACCGACAACAATGACCCTGGCTGAGCTTCGCGAACAGCAGCCGAACGCGCGTCGGGTATTTATCGACCCGTCATCGCCGACGGTGAGCTCGATATTTCGCTTTGTCGCGATCACGCTGCTTTTGCTTTTTGTGGCGGGGTTTGTGCAGACGCTGCTGGTGTCACTCACTTATCTGTTTTTTCTGCTGGTTCTCTCGATCTTCTTCGCGTACCTGATCGATCCGCTGGTGCGTGTCATCCAAAAGCCGTTTGAGCTGTCAAAATTCGGCAAATTAATGCCGCGTCCGGTGGCGATAATTTTTGCGTATATTGTCGTTTTCACGGCGCTCGGCGTAGGCATCGCGAATGTCGCACCGCGTGTCGTCGAACAGGCCAAAGAGCTCGGCAACAACCTTCCGGCGTATGGCTCGACCATCCGGCAGCGTTCAGCGGAACTAAACCGGCGTTTTGACCGGCTCAGGATTCCCGATGAGGTTCAGACTAAAATTAACGATCGCATCACAACAGTCGGCGAAGAGCTAACATCAACCGTCGGCAATTTTCTGATCAACCTCGTGACATATCTTCCGTGGCTGATCCTGATCCCGATACTCGCCTTTTTCTTTCTAAAAGATGTTAATCTTTTTCGCTTGTCGATTCTGAGAATGTTCCCGGCCGGGCGATGGCGGCTGCGGGCGGAATCGGTGATGTCCGACGTGAACGGAACGCTTGCCGCATACACGCGTGCTCAGTTGATCTCCTGCTTTTTGATCGCGACACTCTGCACCATTGGATTTTATGCAGTAGGGCTGAAATATGCGTTGCTGTTCGGGATATTGGCGGGGATCTTCGAATTCGTTCCGCTGATCGGCCCGCTGACAATAGGAATTATCGTTACGCTCGCTGCGACATTTTCGGACGATCCGTGGAAGGGCCTGCATGTCGCGATATTTTTGGTTTTGCTGCGATTGGTCCAGGATTATTTTCTGTATCCGCGAATTGTTCGCGGCGGCATTCATCTTCATCCGCTTGCCGTAATTTTATCCGTACTCGCGGGCGAGCAGGTAGCGGGAATTCCCGGCGTGTTTCTTTCCATTCCAATCGTTGCGATCCTTACTGTTTTGTATAAACATATTTTGGAACACACCGGAAGAAAGGGATTGTTTTCCGGCTGGCTCGAGCCCGAAGAAGTCGTAGTTGAGGAGAATGCCTAAAATATGTCGCCAACCGCGTGGCTGATAATTTTCTTTTTTATCCTGCTTTTTTTGTGTCTTCTGGTGTACGTTCTGGTCGTTAAGGCGTATTACTGGGGCGACAAAAAAGAGCCGCCGACAAAGAAAAAGCGTTAGAGCATTTTTAAGAATGCATCTTCGTTGTCGATCTCGATTTCAATGCTCGAAACAAAACAGGGAAGTCTGAAATCTGTTTTGTCCAGCTTCACCGCGTCCTTGCCCGTCGTGATCAAAACTTCGGCGCCTGCGGCACCGGCCTCATTTTCAATCGCTTCAATGTCCGTTTGTGAATAAACATGATGGTCGCGAAATGCTCTGGTACCGCGTAGATCGAATCGATCGCCTATGGTTCTGAAAAAATCCGCCGGATTGCCAAGACCACAGAATGCGAACACTTTTTCCGTGCGTAAAAGTTCTTTACCTTCGCCGCCGTTCTGAAAATCCTGCAGCGATACGATCCGGTCGAGCCGTGTTCGACAATTAAAGATCGGCGCCTGTGTTAGTGTTGAAATTCGTTGATGCAGTTCGTCAAGGTCCTCGGCCAGATTCGCACGGGTGAGCACTACGGTGTCGGCACGTCGCAGATTTTCGAGCGGCTCGCGCAAAATGCCCGCCGGCAGCATTTTGCTATTGCCGAACGGGTTCGCAGCGTCGATGCAGACAACATCGAGATCGCGTTTTGCCCGCCTGTGCTGAAACCCGTCGTCAAGAATGAACGCGGTTACACCAAATTTGTTCTTAGCCCATTTTGCAGCTGCAGCCCGGTCGGCATCAGCGACAATGATCGCCTTGTTACGAAGCATTCTGGCAAGTTCAAGCGGCTCATCACCGGATATCATCGCATCAGTTCCATCAGAAACGACGATCCTTTTTTTCGGATTCTTTCGCCCGTAACCGCGCGTGAGAATGCAGACCTTTTCGCCGCGCTCTGCCAGGACACTTGCGATGTATGCAACAAGCGGTGTCTTGCCCGTACCGCCGGTAGTTATGTTGCCGACGCTGATCGTTTTCGCCCCGAACGCGAACGATTTGAGCGTGCCCTTATCGTAAAGCGTATTACGAAGGTTCGCGATCTTGCCGTAAATCTTGCCAAAAAGTGTCAGGTGGGTCATTTGCGGAGCCCGCGCGTAAGCAAGGGCGAAATGTAAACGTCGGATGCTCAGGATTTCGCGTAACCGCGCTTTGCGACTGAGACTGCCTAAAGCTCAAGAAAATTTTGCAGCAGTTTTTTACCCTCATCCGTCAGGATCGATTCTGGATGGAACTGCACGCCTTCGATCTTTTTCGTCCGATGGCGAAGTCCCATTATCAGGCCGTCGGGCGATTCGGCTGAGATTTCGAGGCAG
>DATJGV010000168.1:0-12521 GCA_035494575.1 Pyrinomonadaceae bacterium
GAACGCGTTTTCGGCTTTCACGAATTGCCGGACGCGTTCGAACGGCTGATACCGCCGTGGGAAAATGCAAAGGTGATCCAAAAGGCGGATATTTCAAAGATCGGTTCGCGGACGATAGTCGAGACGACGATACTCGGCCCGTTCAGATCGCGGTGGGTCGCCGAACACACCGCCTACGATCCGCCGCGAATGTTCGAGGACGTTCAAATAAAAGGTCCGTTTCGCAGCTGGCGGCATCGTCATGTCGTCGAGCCGCATCCATATGGCGCGATCTTACGCGATGAGATTGAATTTCAACCGCCGCTGCGGTTTTTTGGGCCGCTTGCCGCTCCGATTGCGATCATGCCGAGAATTGAGAAAGTGTTCGATTACCGCCATCGTGTGATAAAAGAGTGGTGCGAGAATGAGTTCTGAATTCATGGCCCGGTGTTCAGAGTTAGGCTTACGATTTTTTTTTAATTTATGCTAACCCATATTGTTTGTTGGAAATATAAAGAGGAAATAACTGAGGAACAGCGCCGCGATCATATAGCAAAACTGCGGTCGCTGCCGAACCTTATCGACAATATCGAGAGCTTCGAGGTCGGAGCGGACATTCTGCAACTCGAGCGCTCGTTCGACACCGGACTGGTCGCAAAATTTGAGGGGCGAGCCGCCTTGGACGCCTACACCGACCATCCCGAGCATCAAAAGGTTGTGGCACTCGGAAAGCAACTTGCGGAAAGGGCAGTTTCGGTGGATTTTGAGGTTTAATGAGGAAATTCCTGAAGAAATTTTTCTTGATCGTTCTGATAGTGCTATTGCTGATCCAGATACCGTTTATCTATCGCAGGTATCAGAATGGCAGGCTTGCCGAAAAGATAAACCAACTTCAATCGCAGCGAACCGTTCAGCCGGATCCGAATTACACCGAGTACAAAGGCATTATTCATGCGCACACATCGCTTGGCGGGCACAGCACCGGGACTTTTGACGAACTCATAGATGGCGCCAATGCGAGCGACCTCGACTTCGTCATTATGACCGAGCATTACACCGATAAGTACGACACGTCGGCACTGACGCTGAACGGCGTGTACGGCAAGACACTTTTTGTCGGCGGGAACGAGATCGACACTTCGGACGGGGACCGGTTCTTGATGATGCCCGGCGGACCCGATGCCGCGAGGTTTAGCAAGATGCCTACCAACGTGGTTCTTAGCACATTGCATTCGGAAAACAGGCTGGCATTTATTACTTATCCCGAAAAGTTCAAATCGTGGAACTCCGATTTCGACGGCGACGAGGTTTTCAGCCTGCACACGAACGCCAAAAAAATGAATCCTTTTCTGGCTTTGTTCGACCTGATCTGGTCGTATCCTGCGTATCCCGCGCTCACATTTGCAACGTATTTCAAAAGGCCGGATGAAAACCTCGCAAAGTTTGACGAGATCGCAGCAAAGCGGAAAGTCGTATTTACAGCAGGGACAGATGCCCATTCGAACATCGGTTTTCATCTGCTCGGCGACGACGCTGGAAATAAGTTCATCAATATAAAGATCGACCCGTACAAAACGACGTTTCAGCTTGTCCGGGTGCACGTGCTAATTGATAAAAACAAACCGCTTACGCGTGAAAGCCTGATCGATGCTCTGAAAATGGGACATTCGTTTATCGGGTTTGATGTTTTGGGTGAGACGTCCGGGTTTAACTTCCTGGCAGAAAATGACGTTGAGACAAAGATAATGGGTGACGATATTGCCTTGTCACAAGGCGTAAGACTACGAGTTGTGTCACCGGTCCCAGCAAGGTGTGTGATTTTCAGGAACGGCGAGAAATATTTTGAATCTCAGGAAACGGGCGAAATTTCGCTGGATGCAAAAGAATCAGGCACTTATCGCGTTGAGCTTTATCTTGATCAGCTTGGTTCGCCGTTCGACAAGATGCCGTGGATCATTTCCGACCCAATTTATGTAAAATAATTTTCATGATACTAAACAACGAACAGCGAAAAGCACGAAATTAATACGGATTTCACGGTCGTTCCGCTCTTTTCCGTGCATTCCGTGGTCAAATGATTGATTGCCCCTAAAAGCAAACGATTTGCCAATGGCAATCATCTTATTGACGCACGTTTATAATAAATTTACCTCAAGAGACCAGAATGAAGAACCATTTCAAAATCGCCTTTTATGCCGCTGGGTTAGCAGCGCTTTTGTCTATTTCGGCGTTTGGGCAAACCGCGCAGCGTTCACCGTTTGATGTTACTCACTATCAGATCGACGCCGCGCTCGCACCATCGGAGAAAAAATTAAGCGCAACGGTGGACGTTACCTTTACGCCGCTCGAAGACACGCGTACCGTGACGTTTGAGCTAAACGGCTCGCTCAAGATCGACAGCATCACCCGCGCGGGCACGGCGACGCCTACAGCTCCGGTAAAACGCGGAGCCGTAAAAATAGAATCCCCCCAGAGCACGGTCACCTTTGTTCAGGACCAGGCGGGCGTCAGCGACCTTGGCCCGAGCGTGCGCATTGATCTTGGCGATACTGTCACGAAAGGAACGCCTGTTACGCTCCGGTTCAAATACAGCGGCGTTCTGGACGGTCCAGCGGGTGGCCCGCTTATTAACAAACGTCTTGCGGCCGTCGGCGAAGATGAAGGATATTTGATGTACGCCGCGCGTTGGTTTCCGTTTCACGACTATGCGGCCGACCTTGCCACGTCGGACATCACTCTCACCGTGCCCGGCGGCATGCAGATAGTCGGCTACAGTGATGCAGGCGTTCAGGGCGGAGCCGGAAAGCAGCATTTTGTCCAATCAAAACCTGCGCTGGTCGGTAATTTTGCCTATGGAAAATACGTGAGCAAATCGCTTCACATGGGCGATTACGACCTGCAGTTTTATACTCGTCCGGGAACCGATGCGACCGTCGCCAGCTTTGGCGAGACCCTCGGCAAGGCGCTTAACTTTTACACCCAAAAATACGGAGCGCCCGACGCCGGCAAACGCCTGATAGTTGCCGAGATCGACGATGAAAGTCTCGATTTTTACTCGGCGCCTGGTATGTTGTTCATTTCGTCAAAACAGTTTGACGAACCGCGCGACGTAACAACCGAAAGACTCCAGCGCGAAGCGGCTTTGCAGTGGTGGGGTCTGAGCGTCGGCCTGAAATCTTTCGACGATGCGTGGTTGTCGCAAGGCCTTGCAGAATTTAGCGCTTTTTCGCTTCGCGCAAGCACCATGAGCGGCGCACAGCTCGACAACCTTCGCCGCGAACTGCTCGAAAAGGCTTTAACCTTTGAGCAAACCGCGTCGCTCGTCCGCGCGCCGAGTACGCTTGACGACCAATCAACGGCATACAAATACATCATGTACGCGAAAGGAGCGTTTGTTTATAAGCTGCTTCGCGACACGCTCGGCGAACAAAAGTTCAACCAGCTTCTTCGCACGTTTTTACAGGATTATCGCGGCAAAAACGCCTCGGTAGACGATTTTGAGAGGTTAACGACAAAGATCGCCGGCGAGAACATGCGTTACTTTTTTGCCCGCTGGGTCGAGGGAACCGGCGTGCCGGAATTTACCAGCGATTATCTGATCATCCGCACAAAAGCCGGAAAATTTGTCGCTCGCGGTACCGTCAAGGAAAATTACGACAACCTTAATCTGCCGGTCGATGTCCAGCTTCGCTCTGAGGGCGAGCAGGGCCTGAAAACGCAGACCATCGACATGAAGGATTCGAGCGCCGATTTTAATATCGAATCGACGGGTAAACCTCTCGAGGTCGTCGTCGATCCGGATTATAAATTATTGCGAATCTCACCCGACCTTCGTGTTTCGTCGATCGCGCGACGCGGAATCGAGCAGTTTAAGGAAGGCAATTACGTCGAGGCCCAGCAGCAGTTCGAAGCGGCCTTAAAACTCGACCGCTCGAATTCGTGGATCTACTATCATCTCGGTTTGTTGTTCCTTGAACAGCGAAATTACGACCTTGCCATAGATAATTTCAAAGCAGCATTGAGCGGTAATCTGGATCCGGTGTGGCTTTCCGTTTGGTCGAATATCAAGATGGGCAATGCCTACGATGCGAAAGGCGACCGTACACGCGCCGTCGCTGCGTATAAGCGTGCTGAAAACCTAGGCGATAATTACGACAACGCTCAAGACGCCGTAAAGAAATTTATGGCGACGCCGTACGATCCGAAGGATAACAAGACGACCGCTAGTAAATAAGCGGGAGCGCGGACACTCTTGTCCGCATGAGCACAAGGTGCGAACAAGTCATCGTGACCTCTCGGTGTCGCGGGTTAGATAGATTTTTCTTGCGTCGTGCCGACGCATGCGGACAAGAGTGTCCGCGCTCCAAATAAAAAAGACGAGAGGAATAAAATCCCCTCACCTTTAATTATTCCCCTTGTCTCCCCTTAGAAATTCAGTCTCAAGGCAAACTGTATCTGTCGATTGGTCCCCAAGCCGACCGAGCGTTCGACCGTTGAACGCACCTGACCGAAGGTCGCACCGGCAAGCGATTGCGTGAACGGTGTTCCCGGCTGGAACGACGAACTCAATGCATTGTTCAGCGTCGCCGACGGGTTCGCAAAGTTCGTTGTGTTGAACAGATTAAAGATCTCCGTGCGGAACTGAACATTTATCCCTTCCGTCACGTTGAATTTTTTCGCCAGGATCAGGTCGAATTGACGAAAGATCGGACCGCGCAGGGCATTACGCGGAAGATCGCCGAACTCGCCCGGATTTGGTATCGAAAACGCCGCCGGATTAAGGATGTTGCGATCATTGTCCAGGTAGAAGGGTTCGCCTGTAACGTTTGGCCTGCGAACGTTCCGCGATGCACCGCCGCCCGGCGTATTAACCACCGCCGTAAATCCGGCAGGTAGCGGATTGGCGCCATTTACCGTTGACGGAAGCGGCAGAACCTGACCAGCTGTGCAGCCGGCCGCGGGATTCGTACACTGGATAACCACATCGGGACGGACGATACCGACCTCGATCGGCAGGCCGCTGCGTGCGTTTAGAATTCCCCCGATCTCCCAGTTTCCAAGAACGTAATTGGCCACGCCGTTTTGTAAATTCCACATCTTGCCTTTCCCGAACGGAAGCGAGTAAAGAGCGCTCACGTTGAACGTATGACGCACATCGAAGTTATTGCGTCCGCGATCAGCGTCGAAATTGTCGAGTTGAGCGCTCGTCCGAGCTTCGTTTGAACCGGCGGTGTTGCCGCGGCTAAACCCATATGTGTACTGTGCGTTGAGCGTCAGCCCGTCACTGAACCGCCGCGAGAGCGACGTTTGCAGCGCGTCGTAGCGATCGTCGCCGCCGCTCGTTTTGTAATCAACCTCGGCAAACGGCTTTTGCTGCGTCGTTCCTGAGATGATGTCGAACTGGCGAATTGTGTTTACGCCGACGACGCGTCCCGTATTTGGATCGACACGGTTTACAACGCCGAACGATGTCGGCAGATTGGTGCCGTCAACAATTGTCGTTTGTCCCGGAAGAATCTTGTTCGCAACGCTCCTCAAAAACAAATTCGTTCCTTTGCTGCCGACATAGGCGACGGTTGCGACCATGTTGTAGGGCAATTCCTGTTGGTACGAAGCGCTGTATTGCAGAATGCGCTCAGGTATCTTGTAGTCGTTTGCGTAGGCACGCGGCTGGAAGGAACGATTGTTCGGATTGTTGGTAAAGTTATCGACGATCGCCGGTATATTTGCCGGAAACGCGAGGAGTGAACCGCTTGTGATCGTTGTCGAGATTCGGTCGCTCTCGATCGGTTGGATCTGATCCTCGGTCTGGCCCGGGCCGTAGTAGTAGCCGATGCCGCCGCGAATCACCGTCTTGCCGCCTCCAAAAAATCCGGTGCTGCCTTCATTTGGCGACCACGTAACCGCAACACGCGGACCGAAGTTCAATTTGGACGATTCGTATGGCTGTTCCTTCGGATCGCGGAAAGTGCCGTTGTCGATATTGAACAAAACCTGCGCGTCGTGCTGTTCGTGAAGCGGCGTGTAATATTCGTAACGTAAACCGTAGCTCAGTGTGAGGCCCGGTTTGATCTTCCACTCGTCTTGTCCGTAACCTATGTAGTATTCCTGTTTGGCGAGGCGCTCGCCGGTGATTCCGTTGTTAAATAGGCTGGGCGCGCTCAGATCGCCGAGATACTGAACGCTCTGCGGGGCGTTGGCGAGAAACGACGCAAGATTTGAAAATGTGTAAGTGGTTCCGCCGAGACGGTCGGTGTAAAGGCGTACGAAACGAACTTCGCCGCCGAATTTGATGTTGTGATTACCGCGCGTCCAGCTGAGACTGTCGATGAACGAATAAGAGTACGGCGTGTACGGTTGCCCGCGTCCGTTCGTTGCCGAGTTTGCACGAACCAGGCCGCCAGGAATTGAGATACCCGATGAGCTGCCTTGTCCCGCGATTCCCGATATTGCGACGCTGCCCGAGATATTAAGCGTTAGAGCTGAAAAATCAACGCCATTCACCGTCGGCGCCTGACCATTGATACGCGTTCTCGCGCCGTTGTAGCCGATGCGAAAGTCATTTAGCAAATTCTGATTTAGCACCCACTGCCAGCCGAAAACACCGTTTTGCGGTTCGGCCTCGATCTTTACAACGCGGCCCGAAACGCCCTCCGGGCTTAGGTCCGTTCCGTTGTCGCGGAAGAAACGGAAATAGAGGTTATTTGTTTGATTCGGGTGATAATCGAAGCGTGCCGAGTATGCGTCCTCATTCACCTTTGCGTTTGACTGAAGCTGGACGATATCGAATCCTGCGATCTGCGATCCCGGAATGGTAACGGCGTTCGGCGAGCGAAACGCTTGAATGTATGGCTGTATTGCCGGATTGACAGGCGTGTTTGTACCGGGAATCAACGCTCCCGGCTGCGCGAGGCTCAGGCTTGGTGCAGCCTCGACAAAATTCAGTCCCGTGCGAAGGCGATAACCTTCGTATGACGCGAAAAAGAAGAGTTTGTTTTTTATGATCGGTCCGCCGAGGCTGCCGCCAAACTGATTGAGCCGCAAAGCGCTTTTCGGAATTCCGGGCTGGATGTTGTCAAAAAAGTTTCGTGAGTCGAGAGCGTCATTTCGGATGTATTCGAAAACCGAGCCGTGAAATCCGTTCGTGCCCGATTTGGTAACGACCGATATCTGGCCGCCGGTTCCGGTCCCGAGTTCGGCAGGGAAGTTACTCGAATCGACCTTGAATTCCTGGACGTTTTCCAGGCTCGACTGTAAACGGAATTTCGACGGTACCTCACCGTTCAGGTTGCCGGGAGACGCATCGATGATCGCTGTGCCTTCGACGCCGTCATAGCGAACGACGTTCTGCTCAACCGCGCGTCCCGAAAAGCGTATGTCGCCGAATGTTCCTGAACCGCTGTTGACCGAACCGGGAGCCTGCAAGTAAAGCTGCGAAAGTTGGCGGCCGTTTATCGGCAGATTCGATACCTCACGGCTGTTGACCGTCGCTCCGATCCGCGCCGATGCCGTGTCGATACCGACCTCAGTTGCATCCGTTACATCCACCGTAACCGTTTGAGTTTCGGGCGAAAGCGTAATGTCCAGATCAAGCTGTTGTCCAACCGAAACCTGAATTCCGGTCACCGTTTTTTCTGCAAATGACGCAGCTGTGGCCGACACTTTGTATAAAGCGGCGCGCAATCCCGGAACAACGTAATAGCCGGCGTCGCTTGCCGTTACTGTGCGGGTTTCGTTGGTGCCGACGTTCGTAACGGTGATGGCTGCGCCGGGTACCACCGCGCCGTTCGGGTCAACTATATGCCCAGCGATCCGGCCCTGATCGGTCTGTGCCGACGCGACAAAAACTAACGAAAATACAAGAATAAATAATGTTGTTATCCTTCTCAAAAAAAAATCTCGTTTCATCATCTCTCCTTGGGGAAACATTGGAAAATTAAATAAAGGGCGGTCATCGCATGGTTCTATCCGATCCGCCGTGGTTCATTAACTTTTTAAATTTCGTGTTAGCAAGAAAGAGAATATTTCGCGGGTGTTAACTGTGGGTGAATTGGGCGTTAAATGAATGTTAAATAAAAAGACGAGGATATCGTAACCTCGCCGCGGTAAATAGATTTTAATAGGTATTATTTTCCGAACACCAATATAACAAAGCTGTTCGGTACGATGGCGGGCCGCGGCCGTGGCCGTTCCTTTGTCGGCGCGGGTGTTTCGCCAAATTGGGCGGTGGGCAAATAGACCTTGTGCGTCTTTTTATCAACAGCCATTGTGCGTGCGCCGCGTTGGGTAGCAACAGTCTCGGCCACGCTGAACTTATCGCCCGTCTCTTCGCGAACGACGGTTAAGGTTCCTTCGCCGTTGGATGCAAACGCGAATTTTTCCTTATCGTCAAATCCGGCTGCGTCAACGCCGGATCCGATCGGCAGGCTGGTCACGATCTTCCCGGTTTCCGTGTTCAGAACAACCATTTTCTTGTTCGAACAAACGACAAAAAGGCGATCGTGCTTGCGGTCGATCGCCATGCCGGACGGTTCTTCACCATCGGGCGTGAGCGGCCAGTGCGATCTGACCGTGAGCTTTTTCGAATCAATGGCGGCAACCTCGCTTTTATCTTCGAGGTTTACAAATATCATTCCCTTTTCGTTGCTTGTCGCAAATTCGGGCCTGCCGCCGAGGTCGATGGTTCCCGCAACCTTTCCGTCAGACGCATCGATCGCCGTAGCATTCTTGCTGCCGCCGTTGAATGCAAATATGCGCTTGCTTGCCGGATCGTAGATGATCGAGTCCGGGTTGGCTCCCGTGCTCGCCCTGCCAAGTGTTTTTAGTGTTTTTGTGTCGAATATAGTGACGGAGTTGTCGCGCCCGTCAGAGATAAACCCTCGTGCAAATTCATCGGCGGTCGCAATACCGTGAACGCCTTTTAAACCGTCTATCTCGCCAACTATCGTGTTGGTATCAGTATCGATAACCACGACTTTCGTCGAATGGGAAACATACAATCGGTGTGCATCGCTGTCGTCGTATGTGTAATCCCAGCCGCCTTCGCCGCCGATCTCGATCTTGTTCAGCAGGTGATACCCGGTCGTCGGTCTGGCCGAGGTTTGTGCCTGAGCCAAAGCCGCGCACAAGACCGGTAAAAGCAAAATTGCGAACAATTTGTCTGAATTTTTCATATTTGGAATTCTGATCGTGTCAATGATACTCCTGCCATGAACGGGAAACAATCGGATATGGGAGTAAGGCCATATTGTATTGCGGCTGTTTATGATTTTTTGAAAATTAGATCATCAACAAATGCGGCTTGCCTAAGGACTGGGAGGTGAAGCAAAGCACCGCCGCAAATAGACGGACAAGCCCGACTGCAGATTTGAAAACTACAAAAATGAAAACTAGGATCTATGGGAAAAGTATCGAACGAAACTGGTCGTCCTGATCGAATGCGCGTGCCTTTTTCAGCGCCGACATTATTTCGTCCGGCTTGGCCGCATTAAGTAATGCGCTTTCGCAATCCAGCATTCCCTGAATGATCGCTTCGCGGCCACCAGTTTTGGCAAGGTGCGCAGGCTGAGTTCCCTTAAATCCGACGCCGCCGTATGCATTCAGGATCGCATGCTTTGATTTAACGCCGCGTTCGTAAAGGTCGCGGACCATCGCGCACGCGACGCGAACGGCCGTGTAATCGTCGAGCACTCCCAATAGCGTTTTCCCGTTTCTGCGCGGCAGGTTGTAAACCAAATACCCGTTTGCTTTGGCAAGCTGCGACAAGCTTCCATTCGCGTCAAAGCGGTAAAATTCGGCCGGCTCGGTCTGTCCAAAGCCTACGGCATTCCCCGCGCCAGTCTGAAGGATATTGTTAAAGAAGGTTTCTTCCCAAAAAATGGACAACATCGTTTCATTGGTCAACGGTGTCGGACCGATAACCCCGGCGTTCTGGTTAAGCAGGTCAACCATGTATGCGTACGATTTTCCTGGTAAATTTGAGGCCATCTAAGCAAGCTCCTTTTCTTATATTCCACAAGAGACGTGAGTCAGTGACCGGTTTTGCCGTACGCCCATCGATTTGTTTGTCTCATATATAAAAACGTTGACAATCTATGAAACATCGCCTAAACTGTTCCAAGCCGGGCTTGGTTCCGTAGTTGGTCTTTGAAAACATAGACGATTTTTTCTTAGTTCGATCGGCGCAGATTCGTTCAGGCTATTGGCTATCAGCTAATATTTTTCCAAAATCGAGTGTCCACGCGACAAAAGCTAATGTAATGAAGTAAAAGTAATAGATACAGCGAGTTACACTTTTCCACAGGTGTGAAAAAGTTTTGTTTCAAAAAATAGTAAAGATCGCTAGCAAAATCACCGCAACTCTAATAAAAATGGGGAGTTGCGTGTCCCAGACCTAATTGGGACACGCGTGGGACAGCCTGGGACAGTTTGTTTAGATTATGGTTGTGACGATCTCGCGAATGCTTCGCTGTAATTCGCGGTCGTCGGTTATCGGCGAGCAGATCGCGACTTCGGCGGCGTCAACCGGGGAGATACCCTTGGCGATCATCTGCGCGGCGTAGATCAAGAGACGCGTCGAGACACCCTCTTCAAGTCCGTGGCCGCGCAGGTTTCGAACCTTTTGTCCGATCCGCACGAGGTCAGCGGCCGTTTCAAGCTCGATTCCACCCTCTTTTGCGACTATCTCGGTTTCGGCTTCGGCGTTCGGGTAATCGAATTCCATCGCGACGAACCGCTGCCGCGTCGATTGCTTGAGATCTTTCAGAATCGACTGGTAGCCAGGGTTGTATGAAACGACCAGCATAAACTCCGGCGGCGCCTCGATCACCGTTCCGCGTTTTTCTATCGGCAGACGGCGACGGTCGTCCGTCAGCGGGTGAATTATGACAACCGTATCTTTTCGCGCCTCGACAACCTCGTCAAGGTAACAGATCGCACCGCTGCGGACCGCAGTGGTCAGCGGCCCGTCGTGCCAGACGGTCTCTTCGCCCTCGAGTAAAAAGCGGCCCACCAGATCGGTCGACGAGAGGTCTTCGTGACAGGCGACGGTTATCAGCGGTCGGTTAAGGCGATATGCCATGTATTCGACAAAACGCGTTTTGCCGCAGCCGGTCGGGCCCTTAAGCATAGCCGGCAATCTTGCCGCGTAGGCGGCTTCGAACATCTCGACCTCGTGCCGGATCGGCAAATAGTAAGGCTCGCTTGCGACCTTATATTTTTCTACTGCTAACTCCATATTGTGTGAAACTTTACGATAACTGCGCGGCGGTAAAATATCAAATTCGAGCCAAATATCAGTATCGTCAAGAATTTCAATTGTGTTCTAATAGACATGAAATGCTCATTCTCCAGGCCAAAACCGAATCACAAATAGCTGAAACGCGAATGCTTTTTCGCGAATACGAGACCTGGCTCGGCCTTGACCTTTGTTTTCAGGGGTTTGAGGAAGAACTGCGTGGGCTGCCCGGCAAATATGCGCCGCCCGACGGCCGGTTATTACTTGCTTATTCTGGTGGAAAACTCGCCGGGTGTGTCGCCATGCGAAAACTCGGCAATGGCATCTGCGAAATGAAGCGTCTGTTTGTTCGCGACGCCTTTCGCGGCCGGCGTATCGGAAACGAATTGATCGGGAAAATTATTGAAGAAGCGCGGGCGGCACACTACCGACAAATGCGGCTCGATACATATCCAGAAAAAATGGGAAAGGCCGCCGATCTTTACCGATCATACGGCTTTCGCGAAATAGCACCGTATTACGACAACCCGCACGAAGGCGTTCTGTTCATGGAGCTCGATCTTGCCGATCATTCGCCCGACCCGTATGTTGTGTAGGGAGCGTCGAACTCCGTACGTCCCAGGGGAAAAACCATCCTGTACGCAAAGGCGTTTGCCGCGTACACCACAGGCACTGCGACAAAAACCCCGACACAGAGGGCCATCAGACCAAGCAGCAGCACGCCAATTCCGATTAAAATAAGAAGGATCAGCCCCCAGACGTTTTCGACGGCAGCATTTATACTGGCCTTCAATGCGTCGGTTACACCAATATCGTTTTCCACAATGAGCGGAATCGCGAACATGAACATCAAATTCCACACGGCCGCAAGGAATGCAAAACCGATGACCACTATAAGAGACAGTCCACCGACCGCCGCAGCTGTTGTATCGGCCTGAAAAAAATTGCTGCTGCCGCTATCTGAGCTCGGGTCGGCAAGGTGCGCAATATCGGTTGCGTACTGAATTGCCTGATAGATGATGCCGGGAATAGACTGGACAATACCGGCAACCATCAATGGGATAAACTTTTCGAACCCCTTGAACATCATCCGGAATTCGACAGGCTCGCCGCGCATATCACGTAAAACGAGGTAGTAAAAACCGCCCATTGCCGGCCCCATCAAAAATATGCTTGCTATCGGAATGAAGCCTATAAGAATTATCGTCACAAGGCCCACGCCGATATACAACCAGAATTTGTTTGTGACCACGTTCCAGGCGTTCGCGACGCACCCTTGAGCATCGATCGCGCCGGGTTGAAATTG
>DATJGV010000169.1:0-10081 GCA_035494575.1 Pyrinomonadaceae bacterium
AAGTTGCATTCCGTCATACCACGCCCTTTGGTCGGAATCCAGAAGAGTAACTGCGCCAAATCCGGTGTTAGGCCGCCGCGCGTTTACGTTGCCTGTGGTGGCGGTTGGGGTAAGCACTGGATAATTGACGTCACGACCGAATGGAAGGTTGTAGCTTCTTGTGCCGACATAGGCGATCCCAACGGTCAGGTTCTTTATCAATTCTCTTTGAACCGACACATTTGTCTGGAAAGTGCGCGGCCAGCTGAAATCCTGGGCTACGGCAAAGAGTCCCCCGCCGGTACCGAATGCTCCGGTGTACGGAAAGGGATCTCCGCCGGGGAAGTTGTTGTATGGATCACTTAGCGTGGCTCCTTTCCAACCGTTTGAAGATGTAGCCAAGTTAATACCGCTAAAATTTAACCTGGTTGAGAACGGTTGAAAGTTCGTCATCGTGTTCCACTCATTGCCCGAGATGCTGCCGTAAAACAGTCCCGCAGCCGCGCGAACAGATGTTTTTCCATCTCCGAACGGGTCCCAGGCGATGCCAAATCGGGGGGAAAAATGGTTATAGCTTGTCGGGATACCGCCACGCTCTACGCCGGGATCTCCATAAAACAGCGCACCGACCGGAGCATCGGGCCTGACCGTGGACTGTTGGCCCGGAACATAGTTGACTACACGATTTTCAGGATCGGTCGGAGCCGTTTGTACATCCCACCGCAAGCCCAGGTTGAGTGTGACGCGTGAATTTAACCTGAAATCGTCCTGCACAAAGATCGCCGAATACCACGAATTGGTGTAACCCTTGACCGGGGCATCCTGTGTCAGGCCGGTGGGTAAACCGATCAGGAAGTTAGCCAGCGCATTATTGGTTGCACCGGAGCCGCTAAAGCTGAATACACCGTAATTATTGAGCAGTGTCTCCTGAATATCTTTATTCAGTGAAAGTTCGCCGCCGATCTTGATCGAGTGCCGCCCCTTTATCCAACTAAACACGTCACGGGCTGAGTAAAAGTCGGTGCCGGCGGTTGGCCCCCCGATCGCGTTAGACAAAGTGAAGTAACCGCTGACCGTTATTTGCGGCAGCGACGGCGTTCCCTGCGGAGTAAAAGTCGATCCAAGATCCGCAAGCGATGTGGACGGCACATTCAGCCTTCCTCCGAACAAACGAGTGTAAGTCAGCCACACCTGATTGATCTTGTTCGGACTGATGACCCAGACGTCGCTCAGGTTTACATTATGCTGCCGCCACGTAAAGTTTTGCGTTGCCCATGGCAGATTGCCGCTGCCCGGAAACACCGTCGTGCTGCCCGCGGTGTTAAAGTAAGTGCCCGTTATGCGGTGAGCGTCATTTAGCTGATGGTCGATCTTGATCAGGAACTCGTCCGTATTGTAGGGATTGGGAATGTTGCCCTGCCACCCCGGCAAACCGTTGTTCGTAAGCGAATTTGAAAGCGGGATGTAATCGTGGATGATCTTGGCCGCAACGGGATCTATGCGGTTTGGACAGATCACGCGCGAAACGCCGTTACAAACGAATGTCTTATTCGTGACCGGATCTCTGGGACCTGAGCCAGGCGACTGCGAAAAATCGCCAATTCGCTCGAGGGCGGTCGGCACTCTCGCGCCGCTGAGAAAGGTGTTTGTGATCTGACGAAGCCCGGCGTAAGAAAAGAAGAAAAACGTTCTGTCATGTATGATCGGGCCGCCGACCGTGCCGCCAAATTGATTTCGGTGATACGGTGCCGTTGGAAGCACGGAACCCCATTCATTTGCGTTGAAATCGGTATTCCGGACAAATTCGTAAAGCGATCCGTGAAACTGATTTGCACCGGACTTGGTGAGAACGTTGATGACGCCGTTCGCAAAACGGCCAAATTCCGCGTTGTAGCCATTGGTTTGAACCCTGAACTCCTGAATGGCGTCGGGGTTCGGCAGTATGTTGCCGGTGTTGCGCAGATTGGTCATGTTCGTCCCGCCGTCCAGATAATAATTAACGGAACCGGTGCCACCGTCAGTTCCGCCGTTTATAAGCGTGCGTTGTTCCGGAAAACCAAGGCTGAGGTCGCTGGTATTTGCCGACGCTGTTTTTATGCTGCCTACGCCGCCATTGTTCGACTGAACACCGGGCGTCAGATCAAGCAGAGTGTAAACGTTGCGCTCGACAAGCGGCAGGTTGGTGATCTCCTCGGATTGTACCGTTCGGCCAAGTTCTGCCGTGCTGGTATTTATCTCCGGCGGGGCAGTGGTAACCGTGACCTCTTCGCTGACGGAACCAACCTCGAGAGACACGTCCACACGGACTGTGTCGTTAACACGCAAAATTATCCCCTCGCGGATCGCCTTCTTGAAACCGCTGGAGGCGGAAACCTCGACCACGTAACTGCCAACCGGAAGGAACTCGATCCGGTAACTGCCATCGTCGCCGGAACTGACGGTTCGCGTGAGTCCGGTTCCGATGTTGCGAGCGGTAACGCTGGCCGCCGGTAGTTGAGCTCCGTTGGCATCGGTTATAGTGCCCACGATGGTCGCGCTGGTGACCTGGGCGGAGGCCATTAGCGGAACACCGAGAAAAATCATAAGAAAAACAGGTAGTCCCAGCCCACATTTTCGGCGTAGGCTCTGTGATGACGTCAGAATGTCGCGTAGCAGTTTCATTTCTTATATTCTCCTTTTCTAATCCATTAGCAGTCCGCCATTGATCTCTATCGTTTCGCCGCACAGGTAACTTGCCGCGTCCGATGCTAAAAAAGCGATCACTGAGGCGACTTCGTCGGAGCGGCCGACGCGTCCCATCGGGATCACGTTCGAAAAATTGTTCCAGATCTCGGGAGCGGTAAACGTCTCGTGATACGGAGTATCGATAACGCCGGGTGAAACGGCGTTAACGCGAATTCCTTGCGAGGCAAATTCCTTCGCGAGACCTTTCGTCATTGTCAGCATTGCGGCTTTTGCAGATGAGTAGTGGATGGAGCCGGGAGCGCCGCCGTTCCTGGCCGCGATGGACGTCACGTTTATGATCGCGCCGCCGCCCTTTTCGAGCATCTTCGGTATCGCCGCCTGTGCGCAAAAGAAGGCGCTTGTCGCATTAAGATCCATAACCTCGCTCCAGCGCTCCTCGGTCAGCTCAAGCGTGCGCAATCGTTCAACCAGCGATCCGGCGTTGTTTACAAGAATGTCGATCGGGCCGAGGCGATCTTCGACTTCTTTGACCATGCGGCGGATGTCCTCGTTCCTGACGACGTCGGCCTGAATAGCGATCGCCTTTTCGGTCGCAACTGCCGTTGCCGCTGAACTTGTTGCGTCCGCCGCAAAACGGCTGCCGTTTGAGGATATTGCGGCGACGGCGGCATTCGCGCCGGCTTCATTTCTCAAATAACTGACGGCAACCGACGCGCCGCAGCGCCCGAAAAGCTCGGCTGTCGCCCGCCCGATACCGCTTGATGCACCGGTAACAAGGACAACCTTTTCACTAAAATCAAATGGGTTATACATAAACTCTCCTCCAACTAATAAATCTGTAATTCTTTTGAAAAATAGCTTTTTTTCTTCGTCGCCTAGAGCGAACGCAATCGGACGACCTTACCGCCGAGCGCGAACAACACAACCGTGCCGAGCGGCCCGAGTATTCCTGCCGTTACGAGGATCGGCGTGTATGAAAAATGATCGACAACCCAGCCGGTAGCAAAAATAAAGATCATCGAACCGATCCCGGCGCCTGTTCCGCCCAGGCCCGCCACAGACGCAACTGCTCGGCTTGGGAAATAATCACTCGGCAGGGTTTGCACGTTATTGATCCAGGCCTGAAAACCGAATAGAACCAATCCGATCAATATGAGGCAGAGCAGTGCGTCAGGCGTAAACGCGGCGACGATCCCGCATGGCATCAGAGCGGCCGAAAATGCTATCACTGCCTTGCGTGCCTTATTCACAGACCATCCGCGTCCGATCAAAAATCCTGAAAACCAACCGCCGAACAAACTTCCGGCGTCGGCGGCAGCGTAGGGAACCCACGCGAACAGGCCGATCTCCTTTAAATTAAAACCGTGCACCTGAAAGAGAAACAGCGGCAGCCATGTGATGTAAAGCCACCAAACGGGATCGACAAAGAACCTCGCCAGGACGATCGCCCATGTTTGCTTGTAGGTCAGAAGTTTGAGCCAACCGATCGAGGCGTCTTCCGGCACAGATCGAACGTCGGTTGCGATAGTAGCTTCCGGAGGGGGAACAGGCTCCTGCGCATCGTCGTCAGATCTGATAAGCCGGTATTCCTCGTCCGTGAGCCATTTATGCCGTTCCGGTTTTTCGTAGATGAGCAGCCAAAGGATCAGCCATATAAATCCCAACGCACCGGTCACGAAAAAAGTAGGCTGCCAATGTCCGAGATAGGTTGTAAGGCCGACGATAACGGGCGGGGCAACAACCGATCCGATCGCGGCACCGCTGTTGAAAATTCCCATTCCGAGAGCCCGTTGTCTTGCCGGAAACCATTCGGCGACGGTCTTTGCGGCACCGGGCCAATTGCCGGCTTCGCCGAGCCCGAGGATAAAGCGAAACGCTCCCAGGCTTCGCAGGCTGCCGGCAAAACCGTGAGCCATCGCCGCAAGCGACCAGATGATGATCGAAACGGTGAATCCTTTCTTTATCCCGACCCGATCATAAAGTTTTCCCGACAAACTCTGGCTGATCGTGTACGCGAGGAGGAACGAGGTTGCGATACTGCCAAATTCCGTATTGGTCAAATTCAGATCTTTTGTGATAACCGGAGCCAGCACCGAGATGGTCAGCCGGTCGATGTAATTGATCAGCGTCGCAAAAAACACCATGCCGATGATCAGCCATCGCAAACCGACAAACTTGAAACCGGTTTCGCGGGTCGCAACCTGTTCCGAGCCGTTGTCACTTTCAGATTCGAATATGTCCATAAACCTTTACTGACGAATTAAAAAAACTTCCGTCCATTCGGTCAAAACAGAGTCTTTGCCTGTGGGAAAATTAAAAAACGATCTCACTAGTGTTCGCGTCGATGTCCGATTTTGTCGGCCGACCATTTATAAAGGATCTTGCTTGGCTTAATTGGCTTTACCAATTTTATTTCGACCGCTCTCCCTTGCCTTTACAACTGAAGTCACGCAGATGTCAGCGTGTATAAAGTCGCGACATACGGCCGATGTGTTGTGCAAATGTGATAACGTTAACAGATGTCGGCACAAAGATCACCTGAAAGATTGAATTTCTAACTCGCACAAACCGTCGATTCCCGAATGATCAACTCGCAATTCAATATCCGCTCGATGCGTTGCCGCGGTTCCTTACCGGCAATTCGGCTTACAAGCATTTCGGCCGCGAGTTGCCCCTGCAGGCGCATCGGCTGGCGAACGGTCGTCAGCGGCGGCACGGTGTGAACCGCAAGCGGAATGTCGTCAAACCCAACAATTGCAAGGTCTTTCGGAATGGACAACCCCGCTTCCTTAATAGCCGTCATCGCTCCGACGGCCGTAAAATCGTTTCGGGCAAAAACGGCAGTTGGGCGCTTCGGAAGCGACAACAGCCGCTTCATGCCTTCGTATCCCATTCTCTCGGTCGAATAACCCGGAACCTCCGAAGAGGTATCGCGCCTGCCCGTGATCAGTCTTTCGTCAATGTCTATGTCGTGGGCTTCGAGAGCGTTCAGATAACCCTGCAATCTTTTCAGGCTGCCTTTGTTGTTGAGCGTCGCGCCGATAAATCCGATTCGCCGATGGCCAAGATCTATCAAATGCCGCGTCGCTTCAAAACCGCCGGTCAGGTTATCGGCCGAAACAAAATCGACCAGATCGTGATGAAAGTCGCGACCAACAACGACCACGGGCATATCGCCGTCGACTATCTCAAGAAGATGCTCATCGCCCTCGGCGTTCGATCGCGTGGCCACGATTATGCCGTCGACATTGTGATCGACCAGGGATTCGAACGCTGTAATGTCTTCTTTGGCGCTGTGTTCGCTGATGCAGATAAAAAGGTTGTAACCGCGTACCGAAAGCACTTCGCGGACGGCGTTTGCAAGCTCCGTCGAATACGGATTCGAGATATCGCCGAGCACAAGGCCGACCGTATCCGTGCGTTGACGTTTAAGGTTTCGCGCGACGCCGTTTGGCCGGTAACTCATCTTCCTTACAGCCGTCATGACCTTTTCGCGCGTCTCGTCGCTGACGTAACCGGTGCCGTTGACGACCCTCGAAACCGTCATTGGCGCGACCCCGATCGTCGCGGCAATATCGCTAAGCGTTGCCTTTTTCCGTTTTGTCATGTTCGGTCAAAAAAACGAAAGGAGAATAAGTTAACGTTAACTTAATATCACACACAAAAAGCCAATGCAAGCGATTTTTCGTATTTTTCAGAAAAATCACACCTGTATACTGACGCCTGCAGGCAATCGCGATGCGTATAATTCTGCTTATTCTGATTTCATGTAATCGTATTTGAAATCGCCCGCGAACTCATTACGCGGCTGGATAGATATTACGATCGACTTCGACGCAGGCTGTCCGCTTCTTTCAGAGAAGCTTCCGAGCGGAACGAGCGGGTTGGTTTCGGGATAATACGCAGCGGCGCAGCCGCGCGGGATCGGATAAGGTACGACGATAAAACGGTAAACATTCCGCTCGCCGTCATCGAAATGGCTGGTGAGATCCACTACCTGTCCGGGTTTCAAGCCCCGGCTTTCAATGTCCTGCGGATTCAGAAAAACAACGCGACGCTCGTTATGAATGCCCCGATAGCGATCGGTGAAGCCGTAAATGACCGTATTGAACTGATCGTGCGAGCGGATCGTCGCGAGAAGAAGCTGACCTTCCTGCACCTCGATCTTTTCTAGTTTGCTTGGCTTAAACTCTGCTTTGCCGGACGCGGTTCGAAACTCACCTTCGTGTGGAGGGCTGGGCAGATAAAATCCGCCCGGCTTGCGAATACGTTCGTTGTAGTTTTCGCAGCCCGGGACGACGCGGGAGATCGAATCGCGGATGTTGTCGTAGTTTGCCGCCATCTTGTCCCAGTCGACCGTTGTTCTGTCGCCAAGAGTGAACTTTGCCATATTGGCAACGATCCATGTTTCACTTCTAAGGTGTTCGGACGCCGGAACGAGTATGCCCCTGGACATCTGGACATCGAGCATGGTGCTCTCGGTCGATACAAATTGTTCACCGCTTTCCTGAACGTCGATCTCCGATCGGCCAAGGCAAGGCAGGATCAGGGACTGCTCACCCGTGGCGAGCGCCGTGCGATTGAGTTTCGTAATAACCTGCACCGTTAGGCGACATTTTTTCAACGCATTGAAGACCGCGTCGGTGTCGGGGGCCGCGCTGAGAAAATTGCCGGCCATCGCGATGAAAATCTTTGCCCTGCCGTCGCTCATCGCCTTTATGCTCTCGACTGCGTTGAAGCCTACTTTCTCCGGAGCCGTGAAATTGAATTCCTTTTCGAGACTGCCGATAAATTTCGGGATCTTTTCCCAGATACCCATGGTGCGGTCGCCCTGGACATTTGAGTGTCCGCGAACCGGGCAAAGACCGGCTCCGGGCTTTCCGATCTGTCCGCGAAGCAGATGCAGATTGACGACATCCTGTATGGTGGCCGTACCGTTCTTATGCTGGGTCAAACCCATCCCCCAACAGGTGATGACACGTCCGGCTCCGAGATACATATCGGTTGCCGCGACTATCTGGCTTTCGGTCAGTCCGCTCTCGGTGTAAATGTCCTGCCAGCGAACTTCGTCGAGTGATGCGATAAGCTCCGGATAGCCGTTCGTCCTTTCCGCGATGAATTTCTCGTCGAAGATGGTACCCGGCGCCTCAAGCTCGCGCGCCAGCATCACTTTCATCATCCCTTTCAGCACGGCCATGTCGCCGCCGATCCTCACCGGCAAATATAGATCGGCGAAATGCGTCTGAGGGTGGTCGGTCAAAAGAGCCAAGGGAAGAGCGAGCGGGTTGCGATAATGCTGAGGGTTCGGATTTACGAAACTCAAAAGTCCCGACTCAGGCAGCGGGTTGATCGCGAGAATTTTCGCCCCGGCGCGTTTGGCGTTCTGCAGCCAGGACATCATTCGAGGAGCGTTCGTCCCCGGATTTTGTCCAATAATGATGACAAGGTCGGTTTTCTCAAAATCCTCGAGACGGATCGTCGCCTTTCCGAGCCCGACGGATTCTGCGAGCGCGACGCCGGACGCCTCATGGCACATATTTGAGCAATCGGGCAGGTTGTTCGTACCAAACTGCCGCACAAAAAGCTGATAGAGAAATGCCGCTTCGTTGGACACACGACCGGAGGTGTAAAAGACGGCCTCGTCCGGTGAGTCAAGAGAATTCAACTCGCTCGCGATCAGCTCAAAAGCTTCCGGCCACGAGACAGGCTCGTAATGTGTCGCGCCTTCTCGCAGGACTATGGGTTCGGTCAAGCGGCCTTGCGCGTTGATCCAAAAATCGGTCTTTTGCGACAATTCCTCGACGCCGTAACGCGCAAAAAAATCTGAAGTTATCCTTTTTGTGGTCGCCTCATCCGACAAAGCCTTTGCACCGTTCTCACAAAATTCGGCCAGGGTGCGCTTTCCGTCCGGATCGGGCCAACCGCAGGATTGACAATCAATACCGCCTTTCTGGTTGAGCGATAGAAGCGCACGAGTGCCGCGGATAACACCCATCTCCCCAAAGGCAAATTTCATGGTCTCGGTGATCGCCTTCCGGCCGGCAGCAACCTTCAACGGCTCGGTGACCTCAAGAGCAGCGAGCTCGTCCGGCGAGCGGTCTTCGGCTTCGGCAACCGTCTTTGTTTTCTCGCTCATAAATCGCCTCCTTTTATCCTTTCCGCTCCGCAATAGATATTAAAACGGCCGTCGCGTACAAATCCGGCCAGCGTCATTCCAAACTCGGACGCAAGCTCGACCGCAAGGCTCGACGGAGCGCCGACGGCCGCGAGGATCGGAAGTCCGGCCATGAGTGCCTTTTGAACAAGCTCAAAACTTGCACGCCCGCTGACGAGCAAAACTTTATCCGACAACGTCGTCTCGCCGCCAAGAAATCTTGCTCCGATCACCTTATCGAGCGCATTATGACGACCGACGTCCTCGCGAACGGTCTCAAGTTCGCCATCCGTATTGAACAGGGCAGAGGCGTGCAGCCCTCCTGTTTGATCGAAGACGCTTTGCGACGCGCGAAGAACGTCAGGCAGGCGATGTATCACAGCCGATTCGATCTTTGGATAACTTTCGTCAGGGATTTTTTTCGCGCCGGTGTGAAGCGCCTCAATTGAACTTTTTCCGCAGACACCGCAGCTTGACGACGTGTAAAAATGTCGCTTAAACCGGTCAAAATCGATTTCGACGCCGTCGTTGAGATCTACCCGAATGGTGTTTGAGTTCAGCGATCCGGGGCCTTCGATGGTGTCCAACCGATCTCCGATCTTCAGGCCGCAATGGCGTACCCGACTTATCTGTTCCGGAGATTGAATGATCCCTTCGGTAAAGAGAAAGCCGACCGCGAGCTCGGCATCGTAACCGGGCGTCCGCATCGTTATTGAAATTGCTTTGTGGGTTCGCTTGCCGCGGTCACAAAAACCGACACGTATCTCAAGCGGCTCTTCAACGGCGAGCGTGTCGTGAAAGCTCTGGACGGGCGCGTCGGCTGAGACGTACCGTACGTCTGTCTCGGAAAAGGCCATTGCGGTTTTCACATACAGATTTTACCACACGCATCTATCCCTGTCGGAAACATCCGATCTCGCGGAGCACCTCATCGCCGGATCCATCTGGTCGCGCTACTCCTGAGATTGCCAGCGTTGTTTTCACTGGGTACAATAAAAATATTTGGTAAGCGGTTAACTTATTCTCGGTTCAAACCAAATTTACTAGTACAAAATGAATAAACGTAAAAAGCCTGTTGCGTCGCTCTGCATTCTGCTCACGGTTATATTAATAACGATCATGTGCGCCGACGCACAGTCGAGCTACTTTCGGAATTGGCCGGCCGGGCGTTCGCCGCAGGAAGTAGGGAAGCGCTTGGCCGAAAACTTCCTGAAACGCGATTTCGAATACCAGAGCGGCAAGCGGCCGTATGTTATTTATCCT
>DATJGV010000170.1:0-4622 GCA_035494575.1 Pyrinomonadaceae bacterium
TGGAAGCAAACGGGCGAGATGATCGGGTTTAGCGGCTTGCAGCCGCTCGAAGATACAGGCGAGATCGAACTTGGTTACAGCCTTGCAAAAGAGTTTTGGCGGATGGGAATCGGCTATGAGTGCGCGTCTGCATGGCTGAGATATGGGTTTGAAACCGCCGGACTTGAACGGATCGTCGCCATTGCCGTGCCCGAAAACACCGGCTCGTGGCGCATAATGGAAAAATGCGGCATGCAATACGAAAAGAACGAATTACACTACGGAATGGATGTAGTGTATTACGCAATTTCAAAGAGCAAATGGCAGGCTGATAACGCCTAAAGTTGTCCAACTGCGGATTTGCTATCGGTATTCCGACCAGCAAAATTCAGAACCACGAAATACAAGAAAAAAGGCATGAAACAGAAGAGACACATTTAGTGTATTTTTTGCATTGATTCGCGGCTGATCGAACCTCCTTAATGATTTGTAACTTATACGGTCAAAACAATAACAATGAATAAAGTAAGATCAATTTTTAGTATCGCGCTCGTTTTTCTTTCGCTTGCGGCGGCGGTGAAGGCGGTCCCGAAGGACGAGTGGGCCAAGCTTGACGGCGTCAGGTTGCATTACTACGACATCGGCGACACAAAAGCCAAGAATGCGATCGTGTTTGTTCACGGATGGACATGCAATGCGGATTTTTGGAAGGAATCGATGAACGCATTTCCGCAATATCGCGTGATCGCCATTGACCTGGTCGGACACGGCCGCAGCGAAAAACCCGAGAAAGCCGATTATTCGATGGAGTACTTTGCGCAGTCGGTCGAGGCTGTTTTGAAAAAAGCAAAAGTTAAAAAAGCGGTCCTGGTCGGCCACAGCATGGGAACGCCGGTCATCAGACAATTTTATCGGCTGTATCCGGACCAAACTCTTGGTTTGGTTATCGTTGACGGGGCGCTCCGCCCGTTTGGGCCCAGGGCTGAGATCGAGAAATTTTTCGAGCCGCTATTTAAAGACTACCGCGGAGAAGCCCCGAAATTCGTTGACGGCCTTCTGGAACCTACTCGTGCAGATCTAAAGCCCGACATTCGAGCGGCAATGCTGTCAACACCGGATTACGTTGGAATAAGCGCTATGCGTGGTATGCTCGATGACAAGATCTGGACCAACGACCAGATAAAAGTGCCGGTTTTGGCCGTTATGTCGGGTTCGGGGCAATGGGCGGCGGACACAAAAGATTTTTATCAAACTATAGCTCCCAATCTCGATTTTCAAATGTGGGCGGGTGTCAGCCACTTCCTGATGATGGAAAAGCCGTACGAATTTAACAGCGCTGTTCAATACTTCATTGTTAAGAACAAACTTCTGCAATAGATGCGGCCAAATTACCCCAAGCTAATATTTGCAGGCGTGCTCGCCGTGTATTTTCTCTGGATCGCTTACGACCCGATGCTGGGCAGTTTTCTGGACATGGTCGATCTGCCGATCCACGAAACGGGCCATCTGCTGTTTCGTCCGTTCGGCGAATTTATGATGGTCGCCGGTGGGTCGTTGTTTCAGGTGATCGTTCCGGCGGTTTTTGTTGGATATTTCTACTGGCACGAAAAATACTATTCGGCCGCGATCGTGCTGTTTTGGGTCGGTCAAAGCATTTTGAACGTTTTTATTTACGCCGCTGACGCGGTTGTCATGCAGCTTGTTCTGACAAGCGGTTTGACCGGCAGCGAAGGCAGCTTTCATGACTGGAATTACCTGCTGACGACGACCGGTCTGATCGGAGCGACGAAAACCGTGGCAGGCGTTATCAGGTTGTGCGGCACATTGGCTATAATTGCAGCAGGCGTATTCAGCATTTATTTTTCTTTCTTTGACGAACCGGATGAGGAATGAAGGCAACATTGATCACAGGGGCATCGAGCGGCATCGGCGAAGCATTTGCGCGAAGGCTCGCCGGTGACGGGCACGATCTTGTGCTCGTCGCGCGAGGCGAAGAAAAGCTTCATGAACTGTGCGACGAGCTGATGCTCAAACACAGGATAACGGCACATTACATTGCCGTCGATCTCATAAGGGACGATGCGGCCGAGACGGTTTTCGACGACACGAAAAAGCACGGATTTGAAATTGATTGGTTGATAAACAATGCCGGATTTGGCTCAAGGGGCGATTTTGCAGAACTCGACCGCGAGAACGAATTGAACATCATCAGGCTTAATGTCCTCGCGTTGGTTTCGCTCACGCATCGATATCTTGCCGGAATGCGCGAGCGAAAAAGCGGTACGATCATCAACGTGTCCTCGACCGCCGGTTTCCAGCCGATACCGTTTTTTGCGACATATTCCGCGACCAAAGCATTTGTGACCTCATTTACCGAGGCCATCGCCGAGGAAAACCGGCCGTTCGGCATAAAGATTTTGGCACTCTGCCCGGGTACGACAAAAACGAACTTTTTTGCCGCCTCGAAAATTGACGATCCGGTGAAGATAAAGGGATTTCAGACACCTGAGCAGGTTGTCGAAACCGCCCTCAAGGCCGTAAAACGCGGCAGATCAAAGGTTATTTCGGGTTGGGCGAATTATCTGGGAGCGTTGGCGGGCTCGTATGCTCCTGACAGTTTAACCGTTAGAGTTGTAGGAAAGGCTTTGAGATCAAGGTATCAAAAATAAACCGGTTTTATGAAGTTTACAGTTCTCGGCAGCGGCTCGACCGGTAACGCGGTTCTGATCAGCACCGAAAAGACAAGTGTTTTGGTGGATGCCGGACTGAGCGCGCGTGAGATATTGCGCCGCCTCGCGCTTATGGGCGTTGACCATGCCGATCTGGACGCCGTTCTGATCACACATGAACACAGCGATCATGCCGGCGGTCTTCGCGTTCTGCTCAACACGCTGCGATGTCCGGTTTATATTTCACGGGTGACCGAGGATTCGTATTACTACACGCGAAAGGGAAATCAAAACGGCACAAGCGAAGCGGTGAGACGGCGCGATGCATTGAAAGATCGCACCGTCGAGATCGAATCAAGCAAGGAGTTTCGGATCGGCGACATTGATTTTGAACCTTTTCGCGTGCCGCACGATGCGGCTGACAATTTTGGTTTCGTGGCGGTACATTGCGGCGTTCGGATCGCGACGCTGATGGATTTTGGCCACATCACGACGCTGATCAAGGAAAAACTTCGCGGATGCGATGCCATCGTCGTCGAATCGAACCACAGCCGCGATATGCTTCGCGCGTGCCCGGTTTACACTTGGGACCTGAAGCAGCGGATCCTTTCCCGTACCGGCCATCTCTCGAATGAGGACCTTGCGGATTGGCTCACCGATGACTTTGACGGCTCAGCGAGGCATATCGTTCTCGCACACCTCTCGCAGCGTGCCAACGAACCGCATCTTGCCCGATTGATGGCAGAAACGGCACTGAAACTCCGTCCGTCTTTGTTCAAAGCCGAAACAAAAATAACGATCTCGCATTACAAAGAGCCTACTGACTGGATCACCTATTAAGACGCCGCGTTTTTTCGAGCCGAACACGCGGCGATCAACGCAACGGGAAGGCCGACCAGCAGCGCATGACCGATAATGCTGTTCAGCATGGCACCGATCGGCTGCGGTCCGGGCCTCGTGCCTATCGCCGAAAGAGGTATAACAACGTACTGCATTACATAATTCGCGATCACACCGAAAACGAGACCCGAAATTACCGGATGCCGCAAAAGAAACGCGATATAGCGGGAGAAAAGGTAATAGGTCGTCGCGATGCAAAACGCCACGACGAAATGCAGGAAAATACCCAACAGAGCCGTGTTCCAGCCGCCTGCAAGTGCCGCCTCGCGTCCAAGAATTCCTGATGCGGGGCCCCACCACACTCTTTGAAAAGTTATCCCGAAATAAAGCGGAAAGAAGATACTTGCATCGAGAAAATCAAGAATGCCGATCGCGAGCCCGCCATAGACGATCGTCTCGAATGCACTCGGCCTCGATCGCCGGGATGCACCTGCATTCAGCGCTATACGCTCTTCACTTGTCACGATTGGTTCCCTCCAGTTTTAGGGGCTTAGATTACACAACCCCGCGAAAGGTTTTCCTATGGAGCGGACAGATTCCGTGTTGGCGGATAGCATCGAAGTGAGCTTTCGTGCCGTAGCCAACGTGATGCGCGAAACCGTATTGCGGGTAAACGGCGTCGTAATCCGTCATCAGGTTGTCGCGATAGGTTTTGGCGAGAATTGAAGCGGCGGCGATCGAAGCCGAGATCGCATCGCCTTTAATAATGGCTTTTTGCGGCAGGCCGATCTCCGTAAGCTGCAGAGCGTCGATCAACAGGAAATCGGCTTTCGGTTCCAAATTATCGAGAGCAAGCCGCATCGCTCTTTTTGTGGCCTGCAGGATGTTGATGCGATCTATCTCGTCCGCTTCGATCTGACCAACGGCGAAAGCAACCGCATCGACTCTTAACTGTTCTGCTATTTCATTGCGTTGTTTTGCACTGAGTTGCTTAGAATCGTTGAGTCCGTCAGGAAGCTGCTTTGACGGGTCGAGGATGCAAGCCGCGGCCACGACCGGGCCTGCCAGGCAGCCGCGTCCCACCTCATCGAGGCCGGCGACAAATTGAAACCCTTCGCTTCGGGCTTGAGATTC
>DATJGV010000171.1:0-4412 GCA_035494575.1 Pyrinomonadaceae bacterium
GCCTTCGGCAACTATCCGCAGAGCATCTATGTCGAGGCCCGAATCGGTCTCATCCAGTATCGCCAGCTTCGGTTCGAGCACGGCCATCTGGAGTATCTCGTTGCGTTTTTTCTCGCCGCCCGAAAAGCCTTCGTTCACCGAACGCTTGAAGAATGCCGGATCCATTTCGACGACCTTTGCTTTTTCTTTCAGGTGATCGTTAAATTCGAGCGGGTCGAGTTCTTCCTGGCCGTGGTGCTTCATTTTTTCGTTGTAAGCGAGCCGCAAAAACTGCGAATTCGAAACGCCCGGCACCTCGACCGGATATTGAAATGCCATAAATACGCCCTCGCGAGCACGTTCGTCCGGTTCAAGCTCAAGCAGATTCTTTCCTTCGTAAATAACCTCGCCTGAGAGGACTTCGTACGAAGGATGTCCCGCCAAAACCTTTGACAATGTCGATTTGCCCGAACCGTTCGGTCCCATGATGGCGTGAACTTCGCCCTTATCGACCCGCAAATTCAGGCCCTTTAAAATTTCCTTGCCGTCTATCCCGGCGTGCAGATCCTTAACTTCCAGTAACATTTTTATTTTAAAATCTTCTCCATTTCCAACCCGCCCATATTGCACCACTCCTCAGGCGAGGTCTCTCTTAAAACGTAAAATCCGTTCCTTTCGTAAAGCCGTTTCGCTGCGGGCAACACAAATGTCGTGTACAAATACAGCTTCTTATACTCAGCATCGCGGGCAAATGCCTCCAGTGTCTCAAGCAGTCTTTGCCCGATCCCCAGCCGCTGCGCCCTTGGCTTGATCGCCATGCTGCGAATATAAAACCTGTCAGGTTCCGGCAATCCCGAAACGGTCCCGACGATCAAATCGCCATCGACTGCGACCCAGATCGGCCCTTCGGCAAACCGTCCGCTGATCACGTCCGCCGGCGGGGTCGTATATGCAAAAGCCTCGGCTGTGTACTGCGCTTCGAACGGTGCAAATGCCTCGTGGATCAACGCCGCTATAGTCGCTGCGTCTGCTGGTGTCGCCCGCCTGATATCGAATTGTCTTTGGACCGGCTGCATTACGCTCCTACACTCTTTGGCGCAGCTTCCTCAACGTATATATCGCCCTTCAAATACAGCACCGCATTACCGCCGATCTTTACGCGGTCGCCCGCCAATTCGCAAAACAGCTCACCGCCTCGTTTTGAAACCTGTTTCGCGAACAGCTTTTCTTTGCCCAGTTCGCCGGCCCAATACGGGATCAGCGAGCAATGTATCGCACCTGTTACGGGATCTTCCGGAATACCGATCCGCGGAGCGAACATCCTTGAAACAAAATCCGCCGTGTCGCCCTTGGCCGTCACGATTATTTCGTCGTACGGCAATTGAGCCAGCCGCTGCATATCCGGCGTAAGATCTCGAACCTTGTCTTCACGTTCGACAAGAGCGATCACCATATTGCCCTGCGTCTCCAGGGTTCTGAGCGGGACGATGCCAAGCGCCAACGCAAGCTCCGCAATAGGCTCGATCTCATTTGCCTTGTATGCCGGAAAATCGAGTACCAGACGGTCGCCGTCCTTTGTAACGCCAAGCTCACCGCTTTTGTCCGAGTGAAATCGTATCTGCTTGTCCTCAAGTTTCAGCTCGTTAAAGATCACATGCGCGCTCGCAAGCGTCGCGTGGCCACAGAGATTTACCTCGACCGTCGGAGTGAACCACCGAATATCGTAACGGTCGCCGTTTTTTACAAAAAACGCCGTCTCAGCCAGATTATTTTCCGCGGCGATCTGCTGCATCGTTTCATCCGGCAGCCACGTATCGAGCGGACACACAGCCGCAGGGTTACCGCCAAAAGCATTTTTCGTGAACGCATCTACCTGAAATATCTCAAGACTCATAAATTAGTACCTCATGAAAATGTAAGCGCCAGCATCGTCAGATCGTCCGAACGTTCCGCGCGGCCGCGATGCCCTGCCACGTGGTCCAAACATTTGCGGATCAACGCCCCCGGTTCGGTCCAGCCGTTGCCTCCGATCGCTTCGAACAAACGCTCGGTTCCAAATTCCGTTCCGTTCTCGTTCACGGTTTCGGTCACGCCGTCGGTAAACAACACCATCGAATCGCCCGCGTTCAACTGCACCTTGTTCGAAGAAAAATGCGTGTCGTGAAACATACCCAGCGGCAGTCCCGCAAAGGTCAGCTCGCCCATCATACCGTTCTTTATAAGGATCGGCGGCAGATGTCCGGCGTTGACGATCTCAAGCTCGCCATCGCTGCCCGCCTTGCCGCAAACGAGCGTTGCGAACTGGTTCGCCAGTGAGCTTTCGACCAACAGGTGATTAGCCCGCGACATCATTTCGTCAAGCTCCAACCCGAGCGGTATCAGCGTATGAAAGATCGCCCGCAAACTCGTCATCAACAGCGACGCGGCCATTCCCTTTCCCGAAACGTCGCCCAGGATAAAATACAGGTCATCGCCAACCGGAATAACGTCGCAATAATCACCGCTTACCGGCCCCAGCGGTTCGTAAACAAAATCCGTTTTCCACGACGCGTGGCCCAAACTCATTTGCGGCAGAAGCCCACGCTGGATCGTCGAGGCAAGCTCAAGATCGTCCTCCAGCGATTGCCGCTGCACGTCGGTCAGCTCACTCAAACAAACTCGGACCAGCGGATCTGCCAGCAGCCTTTCAGGCTCGATCTCACCCGAGCACGCCTCGCATTTGCCGTAGGTTCCGTTGTCAAATTTCGCAAGTGCCGCATCGACCTGGCCGAGCAGGTTTGCAAATTCAAAATTGTTACCGCTGATCGCAACAGCTTCTTCGAGCCGGTGCCGCCGCTCGATCAACTGCTCCTGAATTACCGTGTCCAGGGAGAACGCCGTGTCCATCTCAACTACTGTCTGCATAACACTTCGCTCCTCAGTGGGAAATTTGCTTTCCTCTTTGCTCCTCTGCGTCTACGCGGAGAATTATTACTTCACCGCAGCTATCGCCTGTATCTCGATCTTCGTATCAAAATGCAGGTCCTTGACCGGCACTATCGCCCTCGCCGGTCGGTGCTCACCCATCACGCGAGCGTACGTCTCGTTCACCTTTCCCCACAACTCAATGTCCGAAATATAGATCGTCATCTGAACAACTTGGTTTAGATCGCTTCCCGCCTCGTGCAATACAGCCTCGACATTTCGAAGCGCTAATTCCGTCTGCGTTTCAATATCGCCGGCAAACGGCTCACGTGTTTCGAGATCAAGCGGAAGCTGACCAGACACATAAACCATTCCGTCACAAACAATGCCGGGCGAATAATGCCCGGCTGGCTTTGGGAAAGTTTCGGGTTGAATGATTTTCATCCTATAGATCCTCTGGTTTCAGTCCCGTTTTCTTTGCGATTCTCGGCAGCATCTTTGATCCGATCTCGTCACCGTCATGGAATGCGAAAACATAATCGGGCCATCCCTCTCGAGACAAAACTTTATGCGAACCTTTTTGCCGTTTCACTTTCCATCCAATGTTTTCCAAAGCAGCCAAGACTCTTCTCGCTTTCGCAGATTTCCAATTGCTCACGCCGCTTCAAAAATCAAACTCTCAACCTGTTGTGGAAGGCTTTCACCATTTTCCAAACGGTCAGCAATTACCCGAAGGGCGAGGGTCTTAACGTTCTTGATCGCCTCCTCTCTGGTATCACCGTATACAAGTACACCGTTTAGCTCATCGATCTCTGCTATCCAGCGCCCGTCGTCTTCCTGTTCAAGTTCGATTGCTAAATTCATGACTATCCCACGCTCCCTTCCAGCTTCAACCCCAATAGCTTCGTTGCCTCTACCGCGTACTCCATCGGCAGCTCTCGAAAAACTTCCTTGCAAAATCCGTTGATGATCAGTGAAACGGCGTCTTCCTGCGAGATGCCGCGCTGTTGGAGATAGAACAACTGCTCCTCGCTGATCTTCGAGGTGGTTGCTTCGTGTTCGACCTTGGCGGTGTTGTTCATCACCTCGATGTATGGGAAAGTGTTCGCCTCGCTTCTGTCGCCGATCAGCATCGAATCGCACTGTGTATAATTCCTCGCTCCCGCCGCCTTCGGCATCACCTTAACCAACCCTCGATACGAGTTGTTCGACCGCCCGGCCGAGATGCCCTTCGAGACGATCGTCGATTTCGTATTTTTGCCTAGGTGAATCATCTTCGTGCCCGTGTCGGCGATCTGCGCGTTGTTCGTCAGCGCGACCGAGTAGAACTCGCCAATCGAATTATCGCCCTGCAAGATCACGGACGGATATTTCCAAGTTATCGCCGAACCCGTCTCCACCTGCGTCCACGAAATTTTCGAATTAACGCCGCGGCACGCTCCGCGTTTCGTCACGAAATTGTAAATGCCGCCCTTGCCGTTCTCGTCGCCGGCGTACCAGTTCTGCACGGTCGAATATTTGATCTCGGC
>DATJGV010000172.1:0-7014 GCA_035494575.1 Pyrinomonadaceae bacterium
AAGGACGGCAAGATATTGCAAAGAAATTTCGGCGGACACAAATATCCGCGTCTTGCTCACGTCGGCGACCGTACCGGCCTCGAGATGATCCGCACGCTGCAGGATCACGGCATTCACCAGGGCATCGAAGTCTATATGGAGGTCACCGTCGTGACCTTGCTAAAAGACGGCGATCGCGTGATCGGAGCGCTTGCGTACGAGCGCGAACACGGACGGTTTCGAATCTTCAAAGCAAAGGCTGTCATTTTAGCAACGGGGGGCGTCGGCCGTGCATACAAGATCACAAGCAACAGTTGGGAAGGAACCGGCGACGGCCACGCGCTTGCTTACCGAGCGGGCGCGGAACTCATCGATATGGAATTCATTCAATTCCATCCAACAGGTATGGTCTGGCCGCCAAGCGTTCGCGGGATCCTGGTGACCGAGGGCGTTCGCGGCGAAGGCGGAATTTTGAAAAATAGCGAAGGCAAGCGGTTTATGTTCGACGATATTCCACCGCTTTACAAGGACCAGACAGCCGACAATCCGGAGGAAGGCTGGCTTTACACGCAGGGAGACAAGAATGCACGACGGCCGCCGGAATTATTAACGCGCGATCACGTCGCGCGATGCATCATGCGTGAGGTAAAGGCCGGACGAGGCAGCCCACACGGCGGAGTTTATCTCGACATTGCGTGGATAAAGGAAAAGCTGCCGAACGCCGAGGAGCACATCAAGAAAAAGCTGCCGAGTATGTATCACCAGTTCAAGCAGCTTGCCGATCTCGACATCACGACCACGCCGATGGAGGTTGGGCCGACAACGCACTACATAATGGGCGGCGTGCGGGTAAACGCCGATACGCAGATGTCCACGGTACCCGGGCTTTTTGCGGCGGGCGAATGCGCAGCAGGTATAAATGGAGCAAACCGTTTGGGCGGCAATTCGCTGTCGGACCTGCTTGTCTTCGGAAAACGAGCGGGCGAGCATGCCGCAATTTTTGCGAAGGAAAACAGCTCGGGAACGGTCGATGACGCAGAGGTGGATCAGGCGGTGACAAATGCGCTGGCGCCGTTCGAACGCGAAGGCGGCGAAAACCCGTTCGCTTTGCAGCATGAGCTGCAAGACACGATGCAGGATCTGGTCGGAATCGTCCGAACCGAAAGCGAAATGCAACAGGCGCTTGAAGAGGTCGAAAAGCTGAAGGAGAGATCGGAACACGTTCATGTACCCGGCAATGTCGATTTTAATCCGGCCTGGCACACCGCGCTTGATCTGAGCAATCTATTGACGGTTTCTGAGGCAATTACCCGTGCCGCGATCGAGCGAAAAGAAAGCCGCGGCGGGCAGTATCGCGAAGATTTCCCGGCAAAAGATGCCGAATTCGGCAAGATAAATATTACGATCAGGAAAACTGACGACGGTTCGATGCAGGTCGCGCGGGTTCCGATACCGGAAATGCCGGCTGAGCTAAAGCAGATAATTGAGGAAATGGGATAAAGTTTTGCCACGAATAACACAAATTGTGTATTCGTGAAATCTGTGTAATTCGTGGCTGATTTCCGAAAAAATGAAGGCAACATTCAAAATCAGACGCGGCGACCGCGAGCACGGCGAGATGGTCGATTACTCGACTGAGATCTCGGAAGGAATGGTCGTGCTCGATGCGGTCCTTCAAATTCAAAGCGAGCAGGCCGGCGACCTGGCATGCCGTTGGAACTGCAAAGCTGGAAAATGCGGATCTTGTTCGGCTGAGATCAACGGCATGCCGAAGCTGATGTGCATGACGCGGCTGAACACGCTGCCTGTCGACGAGCCGATCACGATCGAGCCGATGCGTGCGTTTCCGATCGAAAAAGACCTGGTCACGGACGTCTCGTGGAATTTTGAGGTCAAGAAAAAGATAAAACCTTTCAAGCCGCGTCCGCCGGACGCCCCGGACGGCACTTGGCGGGTGATGCAGGAGGACATCGATCGCGTTCAGGAATTTCGCAAATGCATCGAGTGTTTCCTGTGCCAGGACGTTTGTCACGTATTGCGCGACCACGAAAAACAGGCCGAATTTATCGGTCCGCGATTTTTGGTTTACGTCGCCGCGCTCGAGATGAACCCGCTCGACACCGAGGACCGGATCGCCGACCTGCGAAACGAATTTGGAATCGGTTTTTGCAATATCACAAAATGCTGTACAAAGGTTTGCCCGGAAAGTATTACAATTACAGATAACGCAATCATTCCGCTGAAAGAGCGCGTGGTCGACGAATTTTACGACCCCGTAAAACGGCTCGTTAAATTATTTAGGAAAAAGTGACACTTACAGAAAATGGCATTCTCTAGTACGAACTGGGCAGAAAGAAGGAAAAAGGGATTTTTACGATTTCTGCTTATCGACGGCATTTTTTTCACCGGTGGTCCGTTCGCCGTGTTGATGCAGATCGCCGGTTATTTTCTTCTGGCGGATGCCGACCAAAAATTTTCTGATTACTTCGTTTCGTCGCGTACGTGGATAACGTTTTTCGCTCATGCTGTTCTCTTTGGCAGTATTATGGGAAGTATCAATTGGCGGCGAAACGAAAAGGCTTTTGCAGCCGAGAATAAAACCCCAAATTAGCATTAGGCAGGTGCATATATGTTCGAGTTAAAACGTTTATCGCCACAAGCGGTCCACGCCGCTCTCGAAAAAGCGCGGCACTACCGGCTGCTGAACGAACCCGGCGCCGCCGAAAGCATCTGTCTCGATATCCTTGAAGTCGAGCCTGACAATCAGGACGCGCTGGTGAATATCGTCCTCGCGATGAGCGACCGTTTTGGCAAGGACTATGCGGTCGGCGATTCTAGAATTCAGGACTATCTCGCACGTATCACGGACGAATATCAGCGCACATACTACACCGGCATAACCTACGAGCGTCGAGCAAAAGCCGTTTTGGAACGCGATGGCGTTAACGCATTCGAGCTTTTTCGGCAAGCGATGGACTGCTTTGAAAAAGCTGAGGCACTTCGCCCTTCGGGAAATGATGATGCGATCCTTCGCTGGAATGGATGCGCCCGCATAATCGTCCGCAACAATCTCGAACCGCGTGATATGGGCCATGATTTTCTTGAATAATTATTGCCTTCTGCTCCTTGGTTTTCATTTCGTTTTCAGCGAACAAATGTTATGATTTACCGAACCCCCGCAGTTCTTCTAAATTACTGAAAATTAAAGCGAATAAGGAGCAGGGTTATGGCAGGAAAATTTGAATTGAAAACCGCCAAAAACGGCAAGTTCTTTTTTAACCTAAAGGCATCGAACGGGCAGATCATTTTGTCCAGCGAGATGTACGAAACCAAAAGCGCAGCCGAGAACGGTATCGAGTCGGTAAAGAAAAACGCCGCGGACGAAGCCCGTTACGAGCGTAAGAAATCCAATAAGGGTGAGGACTATTTCATCCTAAAGGCAAGCAACGGCCAGCAGATCGGCAAAAGCGAGATGTATTCGTCAGCGTCGGGCATGGAAAACGGCATCAAATCTGTCCAGTCAAATGGGCCTGGAGCAACAGTTACCGAAGCCTGATTCAACAATTAATTACGAGTAATATATAATCAATAGCTCGGGCGTTTGCCCGGGCTTTTTATTCGAGAAATTTCTCTGCTTTGATCTGCTGCAATAATAATTTATGGATAACTCTGCTAGAACCCGTCTCGGTGTTGAAGTCCTCCTTTCAGAAAAAATTGATCTCATTCGCGGCCGGCGCGTCGGTCTGGTTTGCAATCAGGCCTCGGTGCTGCCGGAAACGTTCCGGCATGCAGCGGATGTTTTCCATGAGCACCCCGATATCGATCTGACAACGCTCTTTGGCCCGCAGCACGGCATTCGCGGCGACGTTCAATACAACATGATCGAGACGCCGCATGTTAAGGACTCCCGAACCGGCATAATGGTTTACTCGCTTTACAGCGAAGTTCGCGAACCGACCGAAGAAATGCTCGCCGATCTCGATGTTATCGTCGTCGATCTGCAGGACGTCGGCTGCCGAATATATACTTTTATCTACACCATGGCCAACTGCATGCGGGCGGCGAAAAAGTTTGGCAAAAAGGTCATCGTCTGCGACCGGCCCAACCCGATCGGCGGCAACGCAGTCGAAGGGAATATAACCGAGGATGAATTCAAGTCGTTCGTTGGGCAATTCGAATTGCCAACCAGACACGGCATGACCATTGGCGAGCTTGCCCGGATGTTCAATGAGCATTTCGGTATAGGCTGCGATCTTGATGTCGTGCAAATGACGAGTTGGAGCCGTGATATGTGGGGTGACGAGACAGGATTGCCCTGGGTTCTGCCAAGCCCGAATATTCCGGATGTAGATACGTGCGTTGTTTTTCCTGCGACCGTACATGTCGAAGGTACCGAACTCTCGGAGGGCCGCGGAACGACTTTGCCGTTTTTCCTCAATGGCGCTCCTTTTATCGATCCGTACGCATGGGCCGAGGAGCTGCGAAAATTCGACTTCCCCGGCGTCGCCTTTCGCGAAGCGTATTTTCGCCCAACGTTTTGCGAATTTGCCGGCGAAACCTGCGGCGGCGTACAGATTCACATCACCGACCGCGAGGCATTTACGCCCGTTATCGTCGGTATCGCCATGGTCAAAACCGCTTACGAAATGTACCCCGATAAATTTCAATGGCGTCAGTCCGCCTACGAATATGTCTTCGACAAAAACCCGTTCGATGTAATTTGCGGAACCGATAAAGTGAGAAAGCAGATCGAGCATGGTGCGTCGGTTAAAGAGATTGAAGAATCGTGGGCGAGTGGGTTGGCAGATTTCCAAGATATCAGAAAGCAGTACTTAATGTACTAAGAAAATTGTAATCAGGTTTTCCAACAGTCACAATCGCGAAGCGGTCGCCGGTACTTTGCCTGACTTGAACGCTTTTCGATGCTCCGGGTTTCCAAGGTCCATCGAAAATGTAGTCCAATTGCCCAGAAACGTCTTCACGGCCATATTCCATTCGCCTGCAACGTCATCGTCAAATTGCCAAAGAATATGATATCCATCCTCGTTGGAAAACCCTTCGTTATCTGCCTGCAGTATACCTCCGATTTTCTTCCAAATGGCGGTTTTGACAGATGACACAATGGGAAAGCTCTCATCTTGCATTGAAGCATCCAGTAATTGGAAGGCATAAATTACCTCGATCCGATCAAAGTATTTTGCAAGCCATTTTGCTGCTGAAGGTGGCTTGCATTCGCTAATTTCTTCCCTGAATTCGTTTAATTCTTCCTTTCCTAACGATCCTTCAATCACAGGATTTCTTTCAATACGAAAGAGCATTTCGCCTTTCATATCTGCAACGTCCAGTACCGTCCAGCTTTCGGGAGTTTCATTTCCGTCGAGCCGAAGTTCCGCAGTTAGACCGTCGCTTTCCAACGCGGTAACCAAATAGTTTATAGGTATGTCCGGGTCAGATGTTCCTAGCACTCGTATGTAATATCCCAATAGCAAACCTCCAAAGAAAAATGAATTAGCCGCCGCTCACCGCATTAAAAATATGAATTTCATCAGTGTCGACCGCAGTTTCAAGCCCTTGCATTCGTTTGACATCGCTGCTGCCGAGGAAGATATTCACGTGCTGGCGTATCTCGCCTTGTTCATTCAGGATGCGGTCGCGAAGCGCCGGGTGACGCTGCCAAACGTCATTCAAGGCATCGCCCACTGTAGCAAAATCGCCCGCAAGCGACACTTCCGTCTCGCCGCCGGTGAGCGATTTTAGATGTCCGCTTAGATAAACCGTAACAGCCATTTTTAGCCTACATGCACCGCCTTGACGCAGTTGATCTCGGGCAGCGAGCCGCGGATCATCTCCCATGAATCGCCGCCGTCGCCCGAACCGAAAAGCTTGCCGTTTTTCGTGCCGAAATATACTTCGTCGCCGACCGAGCCAACCGCGTCGCGCAAGATGACCTCGTACGCATCCTCTTGCGGCAGACCGTTCGTGAGCGGTTCCCAAGTATCACCCTCGTCGCGGCTTCGATAGACACGCAGCTTGCCCTCGCACGTGTAGCGCTGGCCGTCGGCCTGGAGCGGGACGATGAAGACGCTACCCGAATCGGTCACTGTCAGTCCGAAGCCAAAATTGGACGGCAGGCCGTTCTCGATCTCCTGCCAACTGTAGCCGCCGTCTCGGCTGCGGTAAACGCCGTGGTGATTTTGCAGAAACAGCGTGTCCTTCTTTTCGGGGTGACGCGCGATCTTGTGCACGCACTGGCCGAATTCGGGGAACTGGTCAGGCAGGAAATAAGCCTTAACGCCGGTGTTCGACACACGCCAGTTTTCGCCGCCGTCCGCGGACTGATAAACTCCGCCGGTCGAAATTGCGATCTTCAGGCTTTTCGGATCGTCGGCATCTGTGACTATAGTATGCAGGCACAGGCCGCCGAAACCGGGCGTCCATTGTTCGCGGTGCGGGTGGTTCCACAGGCCGCGATTGAGCGACCACGTTTCGCCGGCGTCTTTTGATTCGAAAAGCGCGGCCGGAGCGACGCCAACATACAGCGTGTCGTCGTCCACGCCCGGCATGATCTGCCAGATATTTTCAAGCGATTTTTCGGTGTCCTCGGGAAACTTTATACGCATTTCTTCGGGCATGTCCCAATTTTTGCCGAGGTCGTCGCTCCAGACAAGCTCGGCGCCAAAATGCCAGCTTGTCGCGGCGGCCCACAGACGGTTACGGCCATTTCGCTGGTCCATGTTCATTGCGTAAACCGAACGCCCCGCAAAATGCGGCCCGGCCATGTCCCAACCCTTGCCGTTTCGGTTGAGAATAAACGCACCTTTTGCGGTGCCCACCAGCAAATATGTTTGGTCAGAAGCCATAGTTTAAACATTTCCTCTTATGTCGTTTTCAGCGCACTTTGTCCCATTTTGTCCCAGCCTGGGACAAGCTTGGGACACAGAAACGATTGAAACTACAAGGTTAACGGGCTTGTCCCATCTGTCCCACTTGTCCCACGGTTTTTTCGGCTGCAGGTTGAGATTCGGGTTAGAACCA
>DATJGV010000173.1:0-12151 GCA_035494575.1 Pyrinomonadaceae bacterium
CTTTTTCGTCCAAGATGACTGGAAGGTGACCCGGAATCTGAAGTTTAATTATGGAATTCGCTACGACCTTTATGACATACCCAAGGCGGACGCAACTTCTCCGTTTGCCGCTTCGCAAAAATTTAAGGTTGATAAAAATAACTTCGCGCCGCGACTTGGTTTAGTATATGGGCTGCGTGATGGAAACAGGCCAACGGTTATCCGCGCAAGTGCCGGGATCTACTACGATACGGTTTATATTGATCTGTATCAACGTGCTCTTTTGAACAACGGAAATCTGCGAATTCGCAACTTTAGCTTTGCCGGTACAAATGGCGGCACGCAGGCAGCAACCGCCGGAGCACCCGAATTTCCTGGAACGTTTGGAAGCGCGCCTCCGGGATCGCCAGGTCCTGGTCCGCAGAGTATTGAAACGATCGCTCCGGACTTCGAGGACATGTACGCAATGCACTACAACGCGCAAATCGAACAGGCAATTACGCAGGACCTTTCATTTACTGCGGGGTATATACATTCAAATGGACGCCACATACCGTTGTACCGAAGTATAAATCGCATCAATCCAACTGGAACGCTTGCGGATGGGAGACCCATTTTTAGCAATACGGTTAGTGCCGCCACACGCGTGGACCCTCGATTTAATGATATTTTGATGGCAGAATCAGTTGGGAACTCGAATTATGATGCCCTGACCCTTCAGCTGACACGTCGGTTTGCAAAGGGTTACCAATTCAGCGCAAATTATACATTGTCGAAATCCGATGACGATGCTCCGGAGCAGAATCTTGTTGCGACACAGGTTGGCAACCTTGTTGTACAAGACCCGACAGATCGTTCGCGGGATAAAGGCCCATCGCTAGCAGATCAACGTCACACATTTGTGCTGAGTTTCGTTGGCAGACCTCAGTTCAATTTCGAAAACAAAGCGCTACGCTATGTCCTGAATAATAATCAGTTTGGAATCATCACAACGGCTAATAGCGGAGAACGCTTCAATATTGTTGCAGCAACCGACATTAATCGTGATGGGTTCAGCGGTTCAGACAATCCCGTTGGGATAACACGAAATTCTGGAGTGACACCGAAGCAAGTCAACGTTGATCTCAGGTATTCGCGATTTTTCAACTTTGGGGAAAGGTACAAGCTTGAAGCATTTGGAGAATTTATCAACGTGTTTAATATCAAGAGTATCTTCCAGATAAATAGTCTGACCGTTGCGACGAACCCGGACGGGACGATCGCTAGTGGACAGACGCTTCCGTCACCTCAAACCCGTGCATCGACTGCCCTTGATGCGCGACAATTTCAGTTGGGCTTTAAGTTCATCTTCTAAGGCAATTAAGATCGTCTGCGGCGCGGTGGAATGCCGCGCCCCAGTTAATGCTCTTTCAAATGAATACAGAGGGATCGAAAATTGATGAACCGGTAGAGGAGCTGCCCGATTCGTGGTGGCACCGGATTTATCTTGCGGTCGTTGTCGTGACGGCGGTTGTTATCACTACGTTGTGGGTATTTTCGAGATATTTTTCGGGTTGATCATGAAAACAGGAACCGCGGAATTACACAAGATAACTCGAAAACGAACCACTAAAAACACAGAAAAAGAGCCACGAAAAAAACGAAACGGAATCTATCTTGTTAATTCGTTTATGCATTATTGCGGGGTTCATATTCCTAGCTAAACAACAATGAAATTTCTGGATTGGGCGGTCGTTGTCGTCTATCTGGTTTACGTGATCTGGGATGGGATACGTATGACCAAGCACAGCGGCAACGTCGAAGGCTATTTTCTTGCAAACCGGAGCCTGCCGTGGTGGGCGGTCGGGTTGTCGGTAATGGCCACGCAGCTTTCCGCCATTACGCTTGTCGGCACTACAGGACAAGCGTATTCGGACGGAATGCGCTTTATCCAGTTTTATTACGGCCTACCGCTGGCGATGGTAATTCTGTGTGTGACGACCGTTCCGTTTTTTTACCGTGCAAAGGTTTTCACGGCTTACGAATATCTCGAGAAACGCTTTGACGCCAAGACCCGGAGCCTGACCAGCTTCTTTTTTCTTATATCGCGTGGTCTTGGCGTCGGCGTTATTATTGCGGCTCCGTCGGTAATTCTTTCGATCGTTCTTGGCTGGAGCGAGATCGTCACGATCTTTGTCATCGGCATGTCAACGACCGTTTATACGATGATCGGTGGCGTACAGGCCGTGACCTGGACGGACGTCAAGCAGATGATCGTCATATTTTTCGGTCTTTTTGTCTGCCTGTTTGTGATCGTTTCGCAATTTCCGCAGCAGGTTTCGTTTACCGACGGGCTTTATCTTGCCGGCGCGGTCGGTAAACTGCAAACGGTCGATACGAGCTTTAGTTTAACTGAGAAATACACGCTGTGGTCCGGGTTGATAGCGGCGCTGTTTCTGTTCATGTCGTACTTCGGCTGCGATCAAAGCCAGGTGCAGCGGTTTCTGACGGCAAAATCGGTAAGCGAAGGGCGGACCTCCCTGCTGATGAGCGCGTTTCTCAAGATACCGATGCAGTTTTTGATACTGCTTGTCGGTGTGCTTGTTTTTGTGTTCTACCAGTTTGTGCAGCCGCCCGTTTATTTCAACAGTGTTGAGGCGGCAAAGGTCGAGCAGACGGCGCAATATCAGGGAGTAAAAAACGAGTTTTCAGCAGCGCACAAAACGCGTGAAGAAGCGGCGATGAGGTTTTTGCAGGATCGGAGCGATCAGAACCGGGCCGCTTATGTCACAGCCGACAAAACATTCAACGACGCACGAAAAGACGCGACCGAATATTTAAAGAACACAACCGGCGATAAAAGCTACAACGATGTCAACTATGTGTTTCCGACGTTTGTTGTTCAGAATATGCCGATGGGGGTGATCGGGTTGATAATCGCCGCGATCTTTGCGGCGGCGATGTCTTCGATCTCAGCAGAGCTGAACGCACTTGCGACAGCATCAACGATCGATTTTTACCGACGGCATTTCAGGCCCGGCGAAGACGATCGCCACTATGTCAGGTTCGGACGGTTTGCGACATTTATCTGGGGAATTTTTGCGTGCATTGTGGCCATCTACGCGACAAATCTCGGTTCGCTGATCGAGGTCGTTAATAAGTTCGGTTCGTTCTTTTACGGTTCGCTGCTTGGTGTGTTCGTTTTGGCGATCGGCGTGAAACGGGCAAGGGCGCGCGGTGCGTTTTTCGGATTATTGTTCGGTATCGCGTCAGTTTGGATAGCAAGCGAATATACCAACATCGAGTTTCTGTGGTTCAACGTCGTCGGCTGTGTTGTGACGGTCGCAGTTGGGTACGTGATAAGTCTGACGGTGCGGAACGGAGAAGTCGACAGTAGCAGCGCGGTGAGCGAGTAACCAGGCGTTAGCGCATCTGCCACCGGGCCGGATAAATCCGGCATCCTCCTAATCAAGGAGGGAGGTTTAAGAGATCACTTCCGTCGGCGAAGCGCCGGCACCCATCTTTCGTAAAGAGAAGAGTTTTTTGGCATTCGTTTCTGACAAAGAATATGAAACTAAAATTTAAACAAATTTTCACCACATTTTTACTTCTGAGCATTTTTATCGCTGGACAGGTAAGTACCGGCCGTGCGCAGGCTCGCGCTGAGTATGATCGCGGCGCGATGGGGCTGGGACAGATGCTAAAGCGGCTGCAAACGACGGCGAGCGTTATGCATACGGGTGCGCATCCAGACGACGAAGACTCTGGCTTGCTCGCGTATCTGGCGCGGCACGATCAGGCGCGGACAGCCTACCTGGCACTCAATCGCGGCGATGGCGGACAGAACGTGATCGGTGAAGAATTGTTTGAAGCTCTTGGCGTGATCCGTACCGAGGAATTGCTGCAAGCTCGGCGACTCGATGGCGGTTCACAGCTTTTTACGCGCGTGATGGATTATGGTTTTTCGAAAAAACGCGAAGAGGCGGCGCGGATCTGGGGCGAGCGCGAAGTGCTTGGCGATATGGTTCGGGCGATAAGGATGTACAAACCGCTGGTTATTATCTCTCGGTTCAGCGGCACTCCGGCGGACGGTCACGGTCAGCATCAGCTCGCGGGTTATTTGACGCCTATCGCATTTAAAGCGGCGGCCGATCCGAAGGAATTTCCCGAACAGCTGAAAGAAGGACTTGAGCCGTGGCAGGCCTTAAAACTGTATGTTTCGCAAAGCTTTGTTCCGAATCCGCAAAACACCCCGACGCTGACGATAAACACGGGCGAATACGATTCGATAATCGGCCGCTCGTATTTCGAGATCGCCATGGAGGGCCGCAGCCAGCACAAAACTCAGGAAATGGGCACGCTGGAGCTTCGTGGTAAACAGAACTCGGGAATGCGGTTGGTGGAAACTTTTGGAGCAAAGGTCGATAAAGAAAGCGATGTTTTTGACGGCATCGATACGTCGATTAAGGGAATCGCAAAACTGACGAACAATAGCGAAGAGCCGTTTGCTCAGAAATTGGCCGCATTGCAGGAAACAGCAGAAACGGCATTGAAAAGTTATGACCCGTACACGCCGGAGAAATTAATTCCGATTTTGGCGAAAGGATATAAGCAGGCTTATGACGCCGAATGGGCAACGCGAAACCCCGCGTCAAAGGAAATGTTGCGCGAAAAGCAGGCCGAGTTTGCAAAGGCTTTGCAAATGGCAGCGGGAGTCGTGGTCGATGCGCTGAGCGACACGGACACGATAGTCGCAGGTGACGCGACAGGCGTTGCAGTTCGCGTTTTTGCTCCGGCATCGTCGGATGTCAAGGTGCAGGATGTTTCGCTGAAGGTGCCGAACGGCTGGACATCGCAAAACGCGAGCGCACCTGAAATTCCGACAAGCGGGTTTAGGCCGCGAGCTGAATCGGCACTGAGCGCGACCTATTTTAGCGTAACCTCGGCAAAGGGCGCCGTGCCGACGCAGCCGTACTGGCTTGAAAAACCGAGGAAGAATTTTACATTCGATTGGTCCGGACCGGACGCTGCTCCGAACATGCCGTTTGCACCGCCGCTTGTGAATGCCGATGTTGTTTTGAACATTGGCGGACAGGACATAACAGTTGAAAGGGAAGTGCAGTACCGTTACGCTGATGACATTCGCGGTGAGATCAGGCGTGATATCAATGTCGTTCCGGCTTTGGCAGTCGGACTCGAATCGAACTTGCTTATCGCTCCGATCGCCTCGAAGCCCAGTAAATACCGGTTGGTTATGACCGTGTCGAACAACCTAAGCAAACAGGCCAACGGCACCGCACGATTCAACGTTCCATCAGGCTGGACGCTGTCGCCGAAAGCGGCTGATTTCGCATTGAAAAATAAAGGCGACAAGACCGCGTTGAGCTTTGAATTGACGGTGCCTGCCAATGCGAAGCCGGACGCATATGAACTTTCGGCTGAGGCTGATCTAGGCGGCATTTCGTACGGCCAGCAAGTGCAGGAAATTGCTTATCCACATATTCAAACACATCGAATTTACACGCCGGCGACAGTGACGGCTCAGGTGCTCAACCTAAAGGTTGCACCGGTGCGTATCGGGTATATCATGGGCAGCGGAGATAAGGTTCCACAGGCGATAAAACGCCTCGGTCTCGATGTTACGATGCTCGGCGAAAAAGAGCTTTCGACCGGCGACCTATCGCAGTTCGATACTATAATCGTCGGTATTCGCGCGTCCCAGGTGCGGCCCGATTATGTCGCGAACAACGGCCGTCTGACGGAATTTATGAACAACGGCGGCACGCTGATCGTGCAGTATCAGCAGCAGGAATTTACGCGGCTCGGCCTGCTGCCGTACCCGGCGAAAATGGATGGGAATATCCGCGTAGTTGACGAGAACGCACCCGTGAAAATATTACAGCCCGCGAACCCGATCTTTAATTTTCCAAACAAGATCGGCGATGACGATTGGAAAAATTGGGTGCAGGAGCGCGACCTTTATTGCCTGACGGATTTTGACGCGAAATATACGCCGCTGCTCGAGTCGCACGACCAGGGCGAAGCGGAAAGCAAAGGCGGAATGGTTGTGGCCGACGTGGGCAGGGGCCGATTTGTTTACACGGCATATTCGTGGTTTCGGCAACTGCCTGTCGGGAATCCGGGAGCGTACAGGATATTTGCAAACCTGATAAGCTTGCCAAAAGCGGGGAAGGGCAGGCAGTAGGGGCAGCGGCAGGTGGCAGTGGCGGTATTTTGGTCTGAGCGATTTGTTTTGTGATGGAAGAAAAATTTCCGGCAAAAAGTTATAAGGAAAATGTTTTGGCGGACTGCTTCGCAGACGCGAAGGAGTATTTTCTCGACGCCTATTATCAGGTCGATCTTGCGCATGCGGTGATGCTCGAAGAGCAGGGAATCATTACGGCGAACGAGCTGAGACAGCTTTTAGGCGCGCTGACGAGTCTTGATTTCGATACGATCCGCAAGATTGAATACGACGGTTCGTTCGAGGACCTGTTTTATTTACTGCAGCAGGAAATTGCAAAGCGTTGTGATCCTGATGTTGCCGGAAAACTGCATACAGCGCGAAGCCGCAACGATATTGACGTGACTATCTACCGTTTACGGTTGCGACAGGATTGTTTGCGATTGCTTAGCTCAACAATGGAACTGCGGAACGTGTTTCTCGACCTCGCTTCACAACATCACGAAACGCTCATTCCGGCCTACACGCATACGCAACCGGCACAGCCGTCGACAATGGCGCATTTTCTGCTGGCGATGGCTGAGAATTTAGGCCGCGACATCAAGCGACTGCAGCGCTCCTTCGAGAACATGAATTTTTGTCCGCTCGGATCCGGTGCCATAACAACAACCGGGTTTCCTATCAATCGCGAACGAGTTGCAGAATTGCTCGGGTTTACGGCACCGACGGTAAATTCATACGCGTCTATAGCGTCGGTCGATTATTTTACCGAGATGCTCGGAGCAACATCGGCGCTGTTGGTAAACATCGGCAAGTTCGCGCAGGAATTTTTGCTGATGGCGATGATGGAATTTAACGTAATTCGCCTGCCGGACGGTTATGTTCAGGGGTCGTCGATAATGCCGCAAAAACGAAACCCCGTCGCGCTCGAACATATCCGGGTGCTTGCAAGCAAGGGGCTCGGGCAAAGTCTCGGCGTAATGACTGCGATCCACAACACGCCATTCGGCGATATCAACGATGTCGAAGATGACCTTCAGCCGATGATCTATAGTGCCGTCCGGGACGCTAACCGGTCTGTATCGCTTTTTGCAAATACGCTGCGATCCGCAACCTTCAATTTTGACGTGTTGCGGCGACGTGCAAGCGAGCATTTTATTACCGTGACCGAGCTTGCAGATACGATTGTTCGAAAGGAAAATTTGCCGTTTCGTATCGCTCACAAGATCGTCGGGATCTGTGTAAAAGCGGCCGGCGAAAACGGTTCCGAAATTACGCACGACAATTTGCAAAAAACAGCCGAGGAACTTATCGGCAGACAGCTTTCATTGACAGCTGAAGACCTTGAGAGAGCCGTATCGCCAGAGAATTTTGTCGCCGTAAGAACGATATATGGCGGAACGGCGCCGGATGAAACAAGGCGGGCATTAGCTGTAGAACGGGAGACGCAAACGTCGGATTCAGAGTGGTATGACGCGACGGTTTTGCGCCTGAAAAACGCAGTGGATAATCTCGAATTGATCGTTGCTGAAAGAAGCGTATAAGATTTCGCTTGACAAATGTGAAACGATTCACTTATGATTGTTTCTGTTGGATAACCTCCAGTTATTTAATGCGAGCAACTTATTTTAACAACTTTAGCTTTTATTACTTTTACTTTTACGGTGAAACGGCTAAAGTTTGGGTTGCGATGAAGTAAGTTCTAGTAAATATCGACCAAATGAAAGCCGTGTAACTGAATAAGTTCACGGCTTTTTCGCGTTTTTGAGGAAATTTTTATGACATTAGAAGATTGCAGAAAAAAAATCGACGCTGTTGACCGTGAGATCATGGCTTTGCTTAACCAGCGGGCAGAAATAGTTCGCGAGATCGGGCAGATCAAAGCTAAGGCCGGATTGCCCATAACCGACTGGAACCGCGAGATCGAGATACTTCGCTGGGTCGCTCAGGAGAATGACGGGATCATGGACGACGAAGCGGCCGCCCGAATATTTCGCCGAATCTTGCAGGAATCGCGACAGATTCAGTCCGAGATAATCGAGGATCTGAAATTAGAGGGCGAGGCCTGCTGATGACCCGCGTTGCGATACAGGGAATCAAAGGCTCGTACAGCGAAGAGGCGGCTTTTACGTTGGTCGGCGAGGCGGCCGAGATTGTCGAGTGCGTTACATTCGAAGAGATGTTCGACCGGCTTCGCACAAACGCAGTCGAAGTTGCCGTCGTGCCGGTTGAAAATCGTATCGTCGGCGCGATTTGTTCGACGACCGATCTCTTGAAACAAAGTGGAGCGCGGATAATTGATAAGCTGCCGTTGGACATTCATCACATTTTAGCCGGAACACCTGACGCTGAGTTTGAAACGCTCAAATCGGTTCGCTCGCATGTCGAGGCACTAAAACAATGCGCGCAGTTTTTCGTACAACATCCGCATTTGGTGCAGGTAATCGGGGCAGACACAGCCGGAAGCGTTCGTCGCATTGTTGAAGAAGACGACCCGACACATGGCGCGATCGGCAGCCGGCGAGCGGCAGAAATCTATGGAGCTAAGATCGTTTGCGAAAACATTGCGGACGACGTTGATAACTGGACGAAATTTTATTTGATAGGAAACTAACTCGGATTTCGGAATTCGGAGTGCGGAATAATGAGGAAAGATCGGAGAGGAACAAATGCTTGATAGTTGGACAGTAGGAAAATCAAACGGAAACGCAGCAAAGAATGGCGGCGCAAAGGACGCTCATCCGCTAGTAACAGGTAACAGCGATAGGCGGACGATAGTTTGGGTAGGCGACGTGCCGATAGGCGGTATCGACGCCGTCGTGATGGCCGGACCGTGTTCGGTTGAATCGCGTGAACAGGTCACTGCGACCGCGCTTGCCGTGAAGCGCGCCGGTGCAGTAATACTTCGCGGCGGCGCCTATAAACCTCGAACGTCTCCGTATGATTTCCAGGGGCTTGGCGTCGAAGGTCTAATGCTGCTTCGCGAGGCTGGAGATGCGGCGGGTATGCCGGTCGTGACCGAGATAATGAGCGAAGAAGACGTCGATGTCGTTTGCGAACATGCCGATATGCTTCAGGTCGGCGCGCGGAACATGCAAAATTTTGCTTTGCTCAAAAAGCTTGCAAGATCCGGAAAGCCGATCCTTTTCAAACGCGGTCCGTCGGCAACTGTGAAAGAATGGCTTTCTGCTGCCGAATATCTCTTGCATGGCGGCAACGAAAACGTCGTTCTGTGTGAACGCGGTATCAAGACGTTCGATCACAGCCTGAGAAATACTCTCGATCTGGCTGGCGTGGCGTTAGTTAAGGAAATGACGCATCTGCCTGTCGTAGTCGACCCGTCCCATGCGACCGGCAAACGCAGCTTGATTTCATCGACAGCGAAAGCGGCAGTAGCGGTCGGTGCCGACGGAGTGATCGTAGAGGTTCATCCCGAACCCGAAAAGGCCTGGTCCGACGGAGCACAATCGCTCACATTCGATCTGTTCTCCGAGATGATGAGAAATCTGCAGGCACCGATTCGAGCTATTTATTCGAAAAGAGAGCAGCTTGTTTCAGTTTAGAAAAGTTTGCCGCGAAACAAGGTATAAACCGACTGTCTGCTATTTAATTGAATAATTAAATAGCAGACTTCAGGGCTACTCGATAACTGCCAGTATCTCGCCCGCGTTGACAGTTGAACCGACAGACGCTCTTATCTCCTTTGCAATGCCGTCTTTCGGAGATTTTATCTCATTCTGCATTTTCATCGCCTCGACGACGATGATGCCGTCGCCTTTTTTTACCTCGGCTCCGGCTTCGACAAGAACGCGAACTACCTTGCCCGGCATTGCGGTCATTATCTCTGCGAGGCCTTCGCCCTGCTCGTGACCGGAGCCGGAACCGCGAAGCCGTTTTGGGTCGTGAACGGATATTTCAAATTCGGTCGCTCCAAGGCGGACATGAGATGCGCCTGCCATTCCGGCAGAGACATAAACTTCGTATATTCTACCCTCGTGTTTTAACAGAAAAACATTGGGTTCCGGTTCTGACGCCTCGAGTTCGTACGAGCGGTCATTTACAGTAGCGAAGACTTTGTCACCTTCGCGACGGATCTCGATGTTGTGTTTTTCGTTGTTGAGGTCGGCTTGTAGTTTCATAAAACGACTTAACGCAGCGAAGACGGAGACGCAAAGTGAACTTAGATAAAATTCTCAGCGCCTGGGTTGAGATCATCTTCTTGTCGATTTTTCGTATTCCTTCATCAATAGATCCATAAACTCCTCGCGTCGGTTATAAAGCCGTTTTGGCTTTCGCGGTTCGTGACGTGCCAGAGCGTATGCGGTAATGATCGGCAGGGCCACGGTCGAATCGACATACGCGACAACCGCATCAGGCAGTTTGTCTGGATCGACCTTGCCCCAGCTAACGGCTTCGGCTGGCGTCGCACCGCTCAGTCCACCGGTGTCGGAGCGGGCGTCGGTCACCTGCAGAAAATAATCGTGACCTTTTTCGTCTATGCCGAGAACTTCTTGAATCTGCGGTTCGGTCTGCAGAGCAAAATTCTTAGGGCTGCCGCCGCCGAGGATAAAGATCGCGGATTTGCCGCCGGCCTTTGTGTTTTTGCCCGTATGAACTACGCCGCGTTTTGCCGCGAGCACGATAGACGCTGTTTCGTTTACGTCAAGGTTTGGATTTAAAACTAGCTTTCCGCCCTGCAATTCTTTTGCGGCTATGTTCATGCCGATGGACGAATCGCCTGGTGACGAGGTGTAGATCGGCACGCCGTATTCGTAAGCGACGGCGAGCAGCGATTTCTCCTTGATCCCAAGTTTCTTCTCGCGTTCGCGGACGTATTTGCCGGCCAAGTAGTGAAATTCGGCGGACGACATCGATCTTTGAAATTCGTCGTGCTCGATCAGCCGGCGAAAAAAAGAGTCGGTGTCTAGCAGAACGCTGTAATCGAAAAAAATGTCGTAAATGCGAACGACCTCTTCTTCCCGAAGTATTCGGTCGTCGAGTTTTGCGTCGCCTTGATGCAGCGACAAGCCGATGCCGAAATGGGTATCGTGGTAAAGATTTGCACCGGTCGAGATGATCCAGTCGATAAAGCCGGCTTTGATAAGCGGGATCAAAGCGGAAATTCCAAGTCCGGCGGGGGTCAATGCTCCGGTCAGTGTCACGCCAACGGTGGTATCCGGTTCAAGCATCTTTTTTGAAAAAAGATGACACGCTTCGCGAATTCGCGCAGCGTTGTACGCCATGAACGATTCGTCAACCAGGTCGGCAAGCGCCGTTTTTTTTGAGATCGGTGTCGGGTCGATGCGTTTGCCGCTAAGGAATTTGCTCCTTTTTTTCATAAGAGTTAAATGTAACAAACGGCGGGAGTAGGCGCAAAAATAACCACGAAAAACAAGAAAATTCATTAAGGGTCTTTATGACTTTTCGTGTTTGTTCGTGGCTAAACTCTCTTGATCGAACCTACCACTCGCAAGCGTAAGCGGAGGTTGAGGCTTTCGCCGTTTCAATAGCTTGTTTGCAAGCAGTTGCAAGAGTGGCCTTGCCCTGGGGCGTTTCAGCCGCTTTCTTGAATCCGTCGCGCTGAGCCTGGAAAGCCGTCTTCAACGGGCCTTCGGCCTGCGGAGCCTTGGACGCGATCTTGGTCAGGCATGCTTCGTATTTTTTGATGTATTCGTCGCATTCCGCAACGCCGACCGAATCGCCGGCGGGTGCCGTTTCGGTCTTGACTGACGAATTCGATGGGTTTGAAGTGTTTGAAGCCGGCGTCGAAGTATTTGCCGATGCCGTGTTGGCCTTGTTTGCGGTAGCTGTGTTGCTTGCCGTATTCGAAGCAGTGGTGCAGCCGGCAAAAATGATCGCCGCGCACAGAAATGCGGCCATTATTAATACATTGGGATAGAATTTCATTCGTTTTTGTCCTTTTGAATTGATTTTGTTCCCGCCAACTGATTAGGCAATTTCGGCGGGACCGAGAATAAAGAACATCCTCGAAACCCCTTGAAATGATAA
>DATJGV010000174.1:0-21339 GCA_035494575.1 Pyrinomonadaceae bacterium
GTCGAGAACGGAAATTACTTTTCGAACGTCGGGCCCACGCGCAGAAATATGGGATGCGATGAACGGTCAGGCAGTGGCCGCCGATGTCCGGAAACAGGCACCTGACGCGACGACCATCGCTCTCAATTTCGAACCTTATCAATCGCGTGTCGTGGTTTTCACGTCGCAACGAGCCAGTGTGACCGCAAGCAATTCAGGCAGTGAGTCGTTTCCCGGTCGACAGCATAGTTCCGTTGCTGTACCGGCCCCGAATATCACGCTGGATCTGAGTTCCGGTTGGCAAATTACATTTGCGGATCATAGTCACGTCATCGCTGACCGCCTAAATTCCTGGACGGAGAGCAACGCAACGCGTTTCTTTTCGGGCGTGGCTACGTATGATAGATCACTCGATCTGCCGGCAGATTCCCTTAACGCAGTAAATTCCGCAACTCTGGATTTTGGAGAAGGCACCGCGCTTGATGTTCAGGTGCTGAGAAACGGAATGCAGACCTGGTTCGATCCGCCAATTCGCGAAGCCGCCGTGATCTACGTTAATGGCCAAAAGGCGGGCTCTCTCTGGTGTCCGCCCTACAAGCTGGATATAAAGTCATTGTTAAGGATCGGCCGAAACGATATTCGTATCCTGGTAGGAAATACGGCCTTAAATTATATGTCGGGCCGTAGTTTACCCGACTACAAATTACTTAATCTTCGCTACGGCGAGCGCTTCCAGGCACAGGATATGGACAAGGTAAGACCAATACCATCCGGAATTATTGGTACTCCGAAACTGATTTTGGTTAAGTAATTCCGAGGTCTTTTCACTGTAGCAAACAATTAACTCCTTGCCGTAAATTGGCTTTACCAATTATTGTAGATTGTGTGGGTCTCTCGGCAAGAAGCCGGCTCCCTGTTCGCTGCATTTCTCGTTTTCTTTCGACATAAAATTGCCAAAAAGTATTGACCCATACCGTTGTTTGTACTATTTTCTTGTGAAAAGTCGATTAAGTATATTTTTTATCTGGACAGCTAATACTCAATCGTGTTATTTTACCAATCTGACCACGTTGAATGAGATGTTTTACCAATTTGAGTTTTAATCTATACAGATCGTTAAAGCGAGGCTTATTTTCGTTTGCGAAAACCAATAGTTAACCGGTTATTCCGATCGAGAAGTTGCTTACTTGCTTACGGCCTGGAACCGGTTGGATAAACGAAGACTTGAATAGATGGATTAATGCCGTGCAGAAAGGCACCCTATTCCTCTGTTGACGCCGGAAAATTATTTTAGGCGGATATGAAAGTTTCTTGAAAAAATGGTCTCGGGTCCGTCACAACTTCCTCGACCTTGATCATCCAGAAGGAGAAAAAAATGAATTTTACATTACTAAGGTTAAGGCGCATTTTAGCCGCTTCGATCGGCCTATTGGTGATCCTTACTTGCATTCAGATCGCTTCCGCCCAGGAAACCCGCGGAACGATCAGAGGAACGGTCACGGACCCCAACGGGCAAGCCGTTGCGAACGCTACGGTTCAGGTAACGGACCCAACGAGAGGGAGTACAGTTACACTTACTACGAACAGTGAGGGGTTTTACCAGGTCCTTTATCTGTTACCTGGCAGCTATCAGGTTGTTGTAGAGGCTACCGGCTTTAAGAAGTCGATTCGCGACAATCTGGTTCTGCAGATCAGTCAAACTTTGCAGGTCAATGTTCCGTTAGAGATCGGCGGTGCTCAGGAAACCGTTACCGTAACAACTGACATACCGCCCCTTAACACGGAGAATGCCTCGCTTGGCCAGGTGGTCGACTCGCAGCGAATTAACGAACTACCGACGCCCCACGGCGATCCCTATTCTTTGATCGGTCTGTCGAACGGAGTTGCATTCACGGGCGACCCGCGTCTTGACAGGCCATTCGAGCCAACCCACATTGTTGGTTATGCGATCAATGGCGTCCGCGGCAATCGAATGGACCTGACTATAGACGGCGTCGCAAGCACGGCAACTGCTGATGCCAATCAGATCACCGCAAGCTACGTGCCTCCTAGCGACGTGATCCAGGAATTCAAAGTCCAGACCGCCACTTTCGACGCGCAATTCGGCAACACCGAAGGAGCCGTGACCAGCATCCTGATCAAGTCCGGATCCAACGGCCTTCACGGTTCCGCTTATTTTAATACGGAGCCGGGGCAGTTGGCCGCAAACGATACGTTCGGGAAGGCCCGCGGACAGGAGCGTCCCAATAGTTACTCGTACCGTTACGGTGGTTACGTAAGCGGCCCGATCTGGAAGGATAAAACGTTTTACCTTTTCGGAATCGAGTCTATCAAAGACGCCCGTCCGCGTTTTGACGTGACGAACAACGGCGGCAGTGCGTGGATTCCCACAGCGGCCCTTGCCTCCGGCGATTTCTCGCAATTCATCTGCGCGCCCGGGGTCAACACACCGGCTGCTCAGCAAAACCCGAATAATTGCACCAATATTTTCAATCCCTTAACGCTTACCAGCGGCAGCAGCGGCACGGCTCAGCAGTTCAGCGATCCCACCCGCGCGACGGCGGCCAACCCTCTGGGTCTTAATATTATTCCTGCGAACCTTATCAGCCCGGTGGCAAAAGCCTTCATGACCTTTATGGGACAACCCAAGAATCAGGGTCTTGTGGGAAACATCAACGATTCGACACTCCTTGAGACTACGTCGCCTTATTACAATTGGACATTCCGTGTCGACCATCAGCTTACGGAGAACAATCATCTGTTCGTTCGCGGCAGCTGGTATTACCGAAACGGCCTTTACAACCGATACACCGACAGCCCGTACGATGGACAGGCGTTTGCCTTTAAATCACGCGGCGGTGTAATTGACGACGTTCATACTTTTAACTCGACTACCTTTCTCAACATTAAGTACGGATACAACCGTTTCGTACGTTGGCAGCAATCGCAGCCCGATGCGATCGGGTTTGACCTGACGAACCTTTGGGGATCGACCCAAGGCGATTTGTACAATAGCAAAGTCCCCGAAACGATCCGGCGCTTCCCGGCAATTCAATTTCCAAGCAACACTGTCCTGGCAAGCGGGCAGCCAACGAACGAGATCCGTCCGAACGATTCGCACAACTTCGCCGCCATTCTTAACAAGTCCTGGGGCAAGCATTCGTTCAAATTTGGTGCCGAGCTTCGCATTTACCGCGAAGATTCCAGCTTTGAAAACAGCGACCAGACCGGCCGATTTGTTTTTGACCAAACATATACCAGAAGGGCGAGCAGCGATACGAATGATCCTGTTGGCCTTAAGGCATTCGCGGCTTTTCTTCTCGGTCTGCCATCAACCCAGTCAATCACCCGCCGGGCCGATTATTCAGAATATTCCAAGACTTGGGGATTTTTCGTTCAGGACGATTTTCACGTGGGGCGTAATCTAACGATCAACGCGGGCCTGCGTTACGAGAAGGAGCAGGCTCTTCGTGAGCGCCAGGACAAGAGTGTTTCCGGTTTTGATTTCGGATTTGTACAACCGGCTCAGGCTGCAGTCCGGACAAATATTGCCGCGAACCAGGCAACGTTCACCGATCTTACCGGAACGCCGATTCCTGCTTCATCATTCAACGTTACCGGCGGGCTTACCTTTGCCGACGAAAACAGCGGCAAGCTTTACAACACCCCAAACAACACATTCCTTCCGCGTTTTGGCGCGGCGTACCGTTTCGACGATCACACTGTTATCCGGGGCGGTGTTGGACTGTTTGCAGGTTTTCTCGGCCAGCGCCGCAGCGATGTTCTGCAGGCCGGATACACCCGTACGACGACACTCGGGACCACCACTAACGCAAACGGAGCTTCCATCCCGCGACTGTGGGATGCCTTTCCAACAAACATTACGGTTCTTGAACCGGTGGGTGACGCCGCCGGCAAACAGACCGGCTTTGGCCAAGGCAATATATTCTTCTTTAACCAGAACCCCAAGGCTCCTAAGCAATTGCGGTGGCAGATCGGCATTCAGCGCGAGCTGCCCTGGGGAGTGTTGTTCGAGGCTGTGTATGTCGGCGACTACGGCTACGACCTTGAACTTATCAAGGATTTGAATGCTCTGCCGAGCAAATACCTTGTTGACGACGCGGTCATCCTTAACGGAGCGCTCGATCCTAACAGCGACCTCGCCAAGCGCAACGCCGCTTTGAGCGCCAGCGTGCCGAATCCTTTCAAAGGCGTCGACGGTTTTCAGGGAACTACCCTCTACACTTCGAATACCGTTCAGCGGAACGTCATTCTTCGGGCGTTCCCGCAATATTGCTCAAGCACCAGTTCCTGCGGCGCGGGAGTTATTACTTCTAACAACGACGGAAAATCCTGGTACCACGGCGGCCAGTTCGGCCTGCAAAGACGCTTTAAGAACGGCAACCAGATTCAGTTAAATTACACTTGGTCCAAATGGCTGCAGGCCACCGAGTATCTTAGCCCCGGTGATGATCAGCCAACGAAGATGATCTCCGATCAGGACGTTCCTCATCGCCTGGCGGTCAACGGTATTTACAAGCTGCCCTTCGGCAGAGGTCAGGCGTGGGACATTAAGAACGCGTGGGTTAACGGCTTTCTGGGTGGATGGCAATTGCAGGGCGTTTACCAGTTCCAGGTTGGCGTCCCGGTCGCCTTCGGCTCGTATAGCGGCCTGAGGTTCGGACAGGATGCGGGCACGACATCGGGCGATGTCATATACCTCGGCGGCGATCCTTCGCTTCCTTCGAGCGAACAGACGACCGATCTTTGGTTCAACACTGCGGCCTTCTCGACGGTTAATCCGACCTCGGCGCACCATCGCACGCTTCCGTTCCGGTTTACCAGCGTCCGCAGGGACAACATCAACAACATCGACATGTCCCTGATGAAGTATGTAAACATCACCGAGTCGATGAGGCTGCAATTTCGCATCGATGCGCTCAACATCGCGAATCATGCGTATTTCCAGGCGCCTTCCGTGGCGTTGAACAATACAATGGGAACGATCTCCCAAACGACGACCAATCAGGCGAACTATCCGAGGCGTATCCAGCTCGGCGTAAAGTTCATTTTCTAAGAGCGTGTTTTCCCGAAACGAGCTGGCCGCGGGTCTTTAACTTTCGGCTAGCTCTTTTCTCTGCCCCGAGCGGATTTTGCTTGTGAAAAGTATTAAATTTTGAGATTGGCAAAAGCGCTCTGGACAGAATTTTATTTACGTGGTATCTTTCCGATTAACCAATCTTGATAACTTATTTTGCCCAGATCCGAGAATGCTTTTGTACGCGAGTCAGACACGTTGTCTTTTTTTTAGTTTATTGAGTTAAGCGGTTTACTGAACAGAGTGCGAGCGTCCTTAACGGCCTGCTCATTGCCAGGCAATCGCGCCAGACGCCTAAAAAGTTTTGTGGCGTCAGAACCATTGCACTTGGCACCATCCGTAGGATAAATACCTTAACTCCTTTCAGAAACTGCAGTTCCAAGTCAACGATAAGCGGGCTTATATGCCTGTTTTATCACCACTTTAGGAGGCTTATGCGATTAGTTAAGATTTCGGTTTTTATTCTCCTACTCAGCTCGATAATAATTGGTCAAACCAATCGAGGCGGCATTAGCGGGACCGTCAAAGACTCCAACGGAGCAGTCGTCCCCAATGCCAAGGTAACGATCACTAATATCGGCACCGGTCAGTCGACGACCCTAATGACCTCGAGCGATGGTAATTTCGTTGCCAACTCCCTGGAACCTGTCGAATACAGCGTTTTGGTCGAGGCGACAAACTTTAAAAAATCCATCGTTCAAAAGGTCAAAGTGGATACTGCGACAACCGCTAGCGTCAACGTCGTGCTTGAGGTTGGGAACTTCTCCGAGACCGTGACTGTCCAGTCCGACGAGGAACTGATCAATACAGAAACCGGAACGACGTCGCAGACGATTTCCGAGATGCAACTTCGCGAACTTCCGCTAAACAACCGAAGCGTGCTCGATCTCGCCGTAACGCTGCCGAACGTGTCTGGTGACGCTGGCAGTGAAGACGCTGAGGTTACTTCGGGGCAGCCGGTTCCGGGATACAACCTTAGTTTGAACGGCGGGCGACCTGGCGGCACATCGATCCTCGCAGATGGTGTTAACAATACGGGCGTCGGCATCGGGCGTGCCATCGTCAGCTTTACGCCGGAAACCGTGCAGGAATTTACCGTTCAGACTTCGGTCTATTCGGCTGAATACGGCAATACAAGCGGCGGCGTCATTAACGCTACGACCAAATCGGGAACAAACGACCTGAACGGAACGGCGCTCTGGTACACTCGAAATCCTAAATTCAACGCCCAGCCCTACCGGATTGGCACAACGCCCCGGGTACCCAACAACCTGCGTTATAATCAGGTTTCCTTAACCGTTGGCGGTCCGGTCTATCTGCCGCGTTTTGGCGAGGGTGGCCCGATGCTTTACGACGGGCACAACCGAACCTTCTTTTTCTTCGCCTATGAACCGCGGTGGCGAAAAGATTTTATTACGACCACGACGCTGCTGCCAACTGCGGCGGAACGCGCGGGCGATTTCAGAAATCTGGTCAGGACGAATCAAGGCGGCTGGGTTCCAGCTGATGTCGCCGCACAATTTCCTACCACGGTTGCCGGTCCTTCAAATATTTATCAGCAGTTCGTAATATCCAACGGCAGTCTCGTACCGATCCAGCTTGCAGCCGGAAATCAGTACTGCCAGTTCAATGATCCAAGGGCGATGACGGTAAATATGGTTTGGAACGGCCAGACGATAGCAACGCCGCAGTGCACTGCCGCGATCAACGCAGTTCCCAATGACGCCCTGAATGTTTTGCCATCGCAATTCATCGATCCGACATCGCAAAAAATTCTGCAGTTTATGCCCGTTGGCGGTGACTATTTTCTCGACAACGGCGTTATACGGAACTACATCGTCAACCGCGAGGTTACGCAGAACGAGACGCGCTATACGCTGCGGCTCGACCACAATATTACAAAGTCCAACAAGATCAATTTTCGGTATAGCCGAACTCCCGCGACGGCCGTGCGCGATTTTGGGAGCGATGTGAACGGCAGCACCGGCGTGTTCAGCAACGCTAGGCAGTATCTGGTCAGCGACGATCATATATTTACGCCGAGTGTTGTAAACAACCTGCGTCTGAGCTACACGAAGGGAATATTCAGCGAGGATTTTTCTCCGGAGTTTTCGATCAACGGCGGGCGAAATCTGGCAACCGAACTTGGCATTCCGAGCCTGACGAGCGGCGGACTGCCGTTGTTCCAGATCAGCGGCGACGGCGGAAGCAATCGCGGATACAATGCTTTTGCGGACGTCGGCTCCTCCGGCTCGACAAATAATTTTAATCAAGAGGAACGCTACAATGTTGACGACATCGTCTATTGGAACCACGGAAATATGGGTTGGAAGTTTGGCACCAGTCTGAGCCTTTCCAAACTGAATGTGATCCCATTTTTCGGAGCCTCGGGCGGCCGCTGGGAATTTAGAGTGGTTAACACGAGCAGTAACCGTTCGACAACACTTGCGAACGGCGGCAACAATCTCGCGAGCATGTTGCTCGGCGTTCCGAATGCGGTGCAGGTGCGGCCGCTGCTTCTCGATTACAATTATTATTGGAAAGCCGGGGCGTTGTTTGTTCAGAATGACTGGAAAATTCGGCCCAACCTAACGCTCAATCTTGGGTTCAGATATTCGCTTCAATACCCGCGCGGCGAACGCCATAATCAGCAAGGCGTGTTTCGTCCCGATCTGTCTGAAACCGTAGCGCTTACCGATGCCCAGCGAAATGCCATCATTACCGGTCTCGGAATACAGACGGGTTCGCCCAACAGGGACGAGATCATCGCTCAGATCCCGACGAGCGTTCAGATCCCGGTTTTTGCATTGTCAGGCATGGGAGGCCGGTCGAAATATCTTGTTCCGGTCGACTATCACGATTTCGAGCCGCGTTTTGGGTTTGCATGGAGCCCGAGATTTTGGAAATGGGCTGAACACCGCAGCATGGTGATCCGCGGCGGATACGGTATTTCACACGCTCCTTTGACGGGAAACAACCGCCTGCCGAATCCCGATTTCGGTGGATTCCAAGCCGTTTCGACTCTTGCTAACGGCTCAGCCGGTGCCGTTGACGCGACTCAGCCGGTCCGTTTATCGGGCAATCCGCCCAATCTTCCGAGGTCGACTTTCGAGCAGGCACTTTCGGACACATTTGGACTAACACCTGACGGACTTATTACCTTGAATAGCCTTGGCGTACCCGGCTTTGCGTTTCCTGGACCGGATTCCGGAGCCGTTCCTTATATTCAGAATTGGAATGTGTCGCTTTCGTTCCAGCTCTTCAAAAACACGGTAATAGAATTTGCCTATGTCGGTAACAAAGGCACGCACCTTTTCATGCCGTTCGTTAACGTAAATCCGCGCGATATCGATTTTGTCGAACTGCTCGAGGGAAGCAACATTCCCGCCGAGAACACATTCGCGGACCCGCTCGGCAGAAAAAATGCGCTTGGCGCGACGATCGCGATACAGCGAAACAGTATCACTGCTCCGTTTTTAGGTTTCAACACGCTCAACCGGTTTTACGAATCGTCGGCCAACAGCATATATCACGCGGGATATGTCGAGATTCGCCGCCGTTTTTCCGACGGGCTAACGTTTACGGCCAACTATACGTACGGCAAATCCATTGACGACGCGTCCGATTCGTCGCCGGATGTGCGTGTTTTGACGACAGGCACAACGCTGGGGCAGGTTTTCTACGGCGCCCCGCGCAGCGGCGATCGTGCCGTTTCGGCATTCGACCTTAAGCACAACTTCAACAGCACGTTCGTTTGGGAAATTCCCGTCGGCCACAGGCGATGGCTGCTGAAAGATTCGCCGGGCTGGATCGATTCCTTTGTCGGCGGCTGGAATGTTTCGGGCATCTTCCGCCTGCAGGGTGGACAGCCTTATACCCCGTTCATTACCGATACAAATCGACTCGGCGGAACAAATCGTTCGGTTCGTTTGGATATCGTGCCGGGCGTGCCCCTCAAGAATCCGCTATGGAGCCGCGACTGTCCGATCGGTGCGGGCTGTGAACCGTATGTAAATCCTGCCGCATTTATGCGTCCGATCAAGGGGCAACTTGGTGATTCGCCGCGAACGATAAGCCTGAGGTCGCCGACGCAGCCATATTTCGACTTTTCGATCCAAAAGAATTTCCCGATGCCGTTCATCGGAGGCGAAGGAAAACGACGGATCAACTTCCGCGTAGATTTTCTCAACGCCTTTAACACTCCGGTGTTCAGGTATAACAACACGGGAAACACGCCGTTTGGATTTGGAACTTTTCCGACTGAGACGCCCGTTACTTTGGCGGAATATAATGCCTGGGCCAAATTTAACGGAAAGCCCAACGCGACCGGCGCTAACGATCCCGCTCTTCTGGCAGTACAGAATCTAACAGTTGGTGCGCGGCTGCCAACCGGTGCTCTGCCATTGGATTATTTCCACATACGGGTTCCTGAGGGTTTTGCTACAGCAGATCCGAATTCGTTCGATATCACGACCGACCAAGGTCTCAAGCTCTATCGTCTGCGTCAGACATATGATTCGAATTTCGGAACACTGTTTCCGGTGAACAATCCGCGCTACATCCAGTTCGGAATTCGATTGTTCTTTTAACCACCAGGCATCGCTTCGATAAAATATTATCGAAGCGATGCAACATATGTTATATTGAATACGACGTACGTTGTGCGTCGTGCTGTTTGATATCAAAATCGAAACCCCTTTTTCCGGCCGCCAAAAAGTTTTTTAAAAAAGCGACGGGACGGGCATCAAAATATTGCGAACTAACATTATATCAATAGGTTAGCTGTCCCAAAACGTCTTGGGACAGGCTTGGGACACTCTTGGGACAGTGTGGGACAGATCTTACGATCCATTGTGAAATTCGGGATCTGGAAGTCTAGCAAAAACTATCATGAAACGAATATTTTCCACATTTCTGCTTATAATTTTAGCGGCACTTATTCTCCAGGCACAGGATCCGCCCCGGGAATGGGTCGACCAAGATACCGGTCATCGGGTTGTACGGCTTTCGGACGAACCCGGCAGCTCGTCGTTTTATTTTCATCAAAACGGATACACGGCCAGCGGCGATAAGCTTGTCTTTTCCACCCGCTCCGGTCTTTCGACCTATGATTTCAAGACCAAAAAGATCGAGCAGATCGTCGAAGGCCGCGCCGGTAACGCGATAGTCGGCCCGAAAACGCGCAAGGTTTTCTATTTAAAAGGCGATACGGTTTATGAAACCGACATCGACACCAAAGCCACGCGCGAAATTGCCAGGGATGCCAGGCTGCGCTCCGGTTCGGGCTTTGCGGTGAACGCCGATGAAACATTGCTTGGCGGCAGTATGGTAACGGGCGACGTGCCAAAAGAGTTCCGCCCGTCGGCACCGCCGCCCGCGCCTAACGCGCAACCTCAGGCGAGTCCGACCCCGCGCGGCGACAATTACCCCGGCAAGGGCGAAATGATGGAACGGCGATTGGCTGCAAAGATTCCGATGGCTCTGTACACCGTTAACATCAAAACAGGCGCGGTCAAGACATTTCATCCCGCGACCGACTGGCTAAATCATGTGCAGTTTTCACCAACAGACCCAACCTTGATGATGTTCTGTCATGAAGGCCCATGGCACAAGGTGGACAGAATCTGGACGATCCGCACGGACGGGAGCGATCTGAAAAAGATCCACACGCGCACGATGGATATGGAAATAGCCGGACACGAATTTTTTGGACGCGACGGCAATATCTACTACGATCTGCAAACGCCGAAGAGCCAGGTTTTCTGGTTAGCCGAATATAACGTCAAGACCGGCAAGTTGACCAAATATAGTCTTGAAAAACACGAGTGGTCCGTGCATTACAACGTCTCGCCGGACGGCAAGCTTTTTGCCGGCGATGGCGGTGGACCGAACAGCGTTGCACGGGGCGACAACGGCCAGTGGATCTACCTTTTCAGACCAGAAAACGGAAAACTTAAGGCGGAAAAACTCGTAAATCTGGCAAAACACGACTATAGGCTCGAGCCGAACGTGACATTTACGCCCGATGGGAAATGGATCGTTTTCCGCTCGAATATGTTCGGCCCAACGCAGGTGTATGCGGTCGAGGTTAAGAAAGCCGGCTAACGGTCTCTTATTTCGTGCCGGGCCTTTTTGTAAACCCGTGAATACTGAGCCAGTCGGCACACCGCTCGGTCCAACTTGCCAATATTGGATCATTCGGTGCCAGACCGAAACCGTGCGGCCCTTGCTCATATAGGTGAAGTTCGAATGGCACGTGTGCGTTTCGGAGAGCATCGGCGAACAGCAAGCTGTTCTCAACCGGAACTCCCGGATCCGCGACGGAGTGGACAAGGAATGTTCGGGGCGCGTTGTTTGTGACCTGAAGTTCGTTCGAATAAAGCTTGATGGCCTCGGGCGTAGGGTTTTCGCCAAGCAGATATTTCTTTGAGCCGGCATGCGTGAATTGGCCCATTGTGATGACCGGATAGATCAGAACCATGAGATCGGGTCTCGAACTGGCCCTTTCGATCAGATCGCTGGAGTCTGGTTTTCCGGCGTCGAAGTGAGTTCCAAGCGTGGCCGCAAGATGCCCGCCGGCCGAAAAGCCAAGAATGCCTATGCGATCTGCATCCAGATTCCATTCTTTTGCACGCGAACGTACCGTTCGGAGTGCGCGAGACGCGTCCAACAAAGGCGAAGGGGCGTGATACCGCATTCCAAGTCGATATTTCAAAACGAATACCGTGATGCCTAAGGAATTAAGCCATTTTGCAACATCGCTTCCTTCTTTTATTTCCGAAAGATGCGAGTATCCGCCGCCTGGGCAAACTATGATAGCTGCTCCCGTCGCCTTATCCTTCGGTGCGAAAAACGGCGTAATCGCGGGAATATCCTGCGGCTCATTACCCAACGCGCCCGGAGCCCCGTTCGGCCAAAGTGTGATGGGTTGTGACTGGGCGTAGAGGGTTTTCATCGGTATAACGAGCAGGCCGATCATTAGAAATATGGAAATTCGGAATTTCATCATTGTTCTTATTAAAACTATTTGTTTTGAAAAAAAGAGAATGACCAGCACAAAATTTAACTTATTTTATCGGCTGCCGGCAATGATGAAAAAATTACTTCTGATCAACCTATTTTTTATTGGCTTGGCCTTCGTGTCTGTCGTGTATTCACAGCGAGGTGACCAGGCACGAATAACACTGCCATCAAAATATTTGTCGCGGATCGACGGCAGGCAGTCACTGAGGGTCACCGATATCTATTATGAAACGGCGAACAGCCGAACAGTTTTGTCCTCCGCTCTTACCGTTGGCGTAAAGAAAAATGGGCAGCTTGAGTCCAGCCGGAGAATGCCTGACGGCAGGACAGTAAAACTATCAGTGACACCAGCGGGAAAAGATTTCAATATCAGCCTGACTGCAACTCCGAGTGACGGGCTGGTTAAATGGGGATTGGCAATAGAGTCTTCTGCGAACGAGTTTTATACAGGCCTGATGGAGCGGGTGGTCGATGGGCCTCAGCAAGCGTCTTGGGCACCGGGGATAAAGGAGGCAATGAACCTTCGCGGGCACAAGGTCGATATGATAATCAAGCCCACGACCTCCGTTTATGCTCCTTTTTATTTGTCGTCTCGCGGTTACGCCGTGTTTGTAAAAGGCGATTGGCCGGGCCGATTCGATCTAGCGTCGAGCGATCCGGACCAAGTGAAAATTGAATTCGAAGGCCCCAAATTTGAACTGAAAATTTATACCGCCGAAAATCCGGCAGAACTCGTTAAGGCGCACGCGGTAGACGCCGGACTGCCAATATTGCCGCCAAAATGGATGTTAATGCCGTGGCGCTGGCGCGATGAACACACCCAACGCCCGACTTATTATGACGGCACTAAAGTTAATGCGCCTTTTAATTCCGAAGTAATGGAAGATGTGTTGATGATGAAAGCCTATGGCATTCCAAATGGCGTCTATTGGATCGATCGTCCCTGGGGAATAGGATACTGGGGCTATGACGATTTTGAGATCGATCAAAAACGCCTGCCGCATTTCGCGGCAATGGTCGAATGGCTGGAAGCCAACAATCAGAAAACGGTCCTTTGGATCGCTCCTTTTTTCCAGGGAAAAATGGCCGAGGAAGCGCTTGGCAATAAATGGAATCTTGCCGGGCAGGTGCGTCCGTCAAACGGAAACAATTACCCAATGGTCGATCTCACTAACCCCGATGCGAAAGCTTATTGGCAATCCGGCATCGAGAAGCTACTGAACCTCGGCATTGCCGGATTCAAACTTGATCGGGGCGAAGAGAATATACCCGATGACGGGCCGTTCAAGACCTTTAGCGGCCTCACAATTCGCGAGAACCGCAACGCGTATACGCCGATGTATATAAAAGCGGTTTACGATATGGCCAAAAAACATCGCGGCAATGATTTTGTTCTGATGCCGCGTGCGGCTTACACGGGTACGGCTCCGTACTCGGTAAACTGGGGCGGTGATATCGGCGGAACGCAAGAGGGATTGCGAGCTTCGATCATTGCCGTGCAACGCGCTGCGGTGATGGGATATTCGAGTTGGGGATCGGACACCTGCGGATATAACCAGCAGCTGATGGAGCAGGAGGTGTGCGGCCGGTGGCTCGCTTTTAGCGCGTTTACGCCGATCATGGAGGTTGGCCCGACGAGAAATGTTGCTTTTTGGAACCTGCCGCGTGAACCGAAATATGACGCAACACTTATCGCCCTGTGGCGAATGTACGCGCGCCTCCACGAACGTTTGATGGACTATGCGTATACAAATGCCGCAGAGGCAAATAAGTCCGGAATGCCCATTGTCCGTCCGCTCTTCCTTGTCGATCCAAAGGCAAAAGCTGCCTGGGCGAATTGGTGGACGTATCAATACGGGCCCGATATTTTAGTATCGCCCGTTTGGGAAAAAGGTGTTCGCGAGCAGGAAGTCTATCTTCCTGCTGGAGATAAGTGGAAGGATGCCTGGAGCGGCAAGATCTATGCGGGTGGGCAGTCGATAAGAACGCCGGCAGAGACTTATCAGATCCCTTTGTTTATACGGGTCGGGTCGGCGATCGATCTTGGTGACCTCAATAGAGAATGGAAGGAGTCCTGGGACATCTCTCGGAAAAAGCCGGACCTTAAATCTCTCGAATTGGAACCTATTCGGTGGTTCGACGCCCATCAACGATCGGGCGAGATCACGATCAAAAAGAAAAGCAGCTTTGCCAGGTAAAAAGTGGCCTGCGGAAATGTAGGAAGTAGATGTTATGAGGCTTATTACATTTTTTCTTGTCCTTTCGACATTTGTCGTCGCTGCTAATTCGCAGACGCGGAAGGCGTCAGCTGATGCAGTCACGGTGATCGATGACGGAAAATTCTACACACTCGCCAATGGATCGTTGACGGCAAAGATCGAGAAAGATTCAGCCTCCCTCGTTGCTCTCAGGTACAAGGGACTTGATCTGCTTGGCGGAATGGGGATCGACGGTTATTGGGCCTTTCCCGCAAGCGGCCTTGATTTTGGAAAAAAACGCGACGCCAGCATTCTGCTTGACCCTTCAACAAATAACGGCAGCCGGGCGACCGTTTCGTGCAAGTTCGGTTTTGACGGCGATGCAAAAAGTATCCCGGCCGACATCGAGATCCGATACTCGCTGGGCCGCGGTGATTCCGCACTATATCTCGAAGAGATCCTTCATCACAAGCCGGAATATCCAAGATTGGCCTATCCGGTCGGCCGTTTCGTCATTAAGCTAAACGACGATATTTTCGACTGGATGACGATCGATAGCCGCCGGAGCATGCAGATGATCACGGCATACGACTGGAATCACGGAACCGTGATGAACATGAAAGAAGCCCGTCTGATGAACAGTGGAATAATGAAGGGCCAGGTCGAGCACAAATACGATTACGCGGCCGTTCAGTTCGATACGCCCGCTTACGGCTGGTCTTCCACAAAGAACAAGATCGGGATTTGGCTCATTAATCCGAGCAATGAATATATGAGCGGGGGCCCGACCAAACTAGAACTATCGGCACATCGGGACGCAACATTTACCGACAGTCTGACCGCTCCCGCGCCGGCGACCATCTTGAACGTTTGGAAGGGCCCGCATTATGGCGGCACGGTCGCCGATGTCGAAAAGGGCGAGGATTGGAAAAAAACTGTCGGCCCGTTCATGCTCTATTGCAATACAGGCGACACTCACGTCGCGGTCTGGCGGGACGCTCTTGCCAGGGCCGCCAAAGAGCAGCGTGCGTGGGCTTACGATTGGGCTGCGGACGAAGTTTACCCTGGTCGAAAAGGTCGAGGGTCAGTTTTCGGACAGATCAGACTTAAAGACCCGAAGTCCAAAATGTCCCGTCTTTTGGTCGGGCTTACGCATCCGGATTACACGCTGGCCAATGGCGAGAAGATCGACTGGCAGCGCGACGGCAAATATTATCAATTCTGGGTCCGCGGCGATCAGAATGGGAAATTCAGAATTCCGAATGTTCGGCCGGGAACATATACGCTTCACGCATTTGCGGACGGTGTTCTTGGCGAGTATTCGAAAGCCGAAATTTCCGTCGAAGCGGGGAAACCGGTAGATCTCGGAATCCTCGAATGGCAGCCTGTCAGATATGGACGGCAGCTCTGGGATATCGGTGTTCCCGATAGGAGAGCAGGTGAGTTTCTCAACGGCGACCACTATTGGCAATGGGGATTGTACAACCGGTATCCAAAGGATTTTCCCAACGATGTCAATTTTGTGATCGGAAAGAGCGATTACCGCAAAGACTGGAACCTGATGCAGGTGCCGCGCTCCCGCGACGACACCGGAAAAAGCCGCGGTGATGAGACCACCTGGACCGTTTCTTTCGATCTAGCAAATGAGCCTAAGGGTAAAGCGACCCTGCGGGTGGCACTCGCCGGCATCGAGACAAAGGCGCTGACGATCAAAATGAACGATCGTCAGATCGGCGTCATCTCGAACCTTCCGAATACAAGTGTTATTCATCGCGATTCGGACCGCGGTTACTGGCAGGAAGTGCCCGTTTCATTCGACGCTTCCCTGATGCAAGCCGGCAAGAACATTCTCAAACTCATCGTTCCGGCGGGAAATGTGATGAACGGCGTTGAGTACGATTATTTGCGGTTGGAGTTGGACGAGAATGCAAAATAAGCTCGCTTTTGTTTTCGTGGCCATAATGACGTGCTCGGTAGCCGCGTTTCCGCAGGCACAGATTAAGCCCGCACATACTAGACCCTCAGCAAAAGGCTTGGATCTAAGCGGTTATCGGCTGACAAAGGTCTATTCAAACGACCTCAGCAAGATCCAAAAGATCGTTTTTGAAAAAGACCTGATCGAAAAAGGGGCGGACGGTAAATGGTCGCGAAAGCATCGCCCGGAGCCGAAAGCCGAGTGGATCGTCGAAGGACTTGGAGGGGTTGACATTCGCGACGGTAAACTACGGGCCTCTCCGCTCCCGTTCGATACCAATGGGACCCAGGTAACATCCGGAGCCCGCTCGCATTTAGTGGTCTGGAATCGGAATATTTTTCCGGCCGATCTCATGTTGGAATTCGACATGAACCCGAACGGTTCTGCCAATGGACTCACGATCGTTTTCTTTTGTGCGGCAGGGAAGAGCGGTGGGGATATATTCGACCTATCGCTGCCGCCGCGACGGGCCGATTATAAGAATTATCATAGCGGAGCGATCGCCAATTACTCAGACGCCTACTGGAGCCGTAATACGACCGAGGAAAGCGTTACCAATCGTTTGCGGAAAAATCCGGGATTTGAGCTGGTTGCCGAGGGCGATAGCCTGACGACCGGTGCGACGGATGTCACCCATCACATTCGTATCCTGAAATCAGGAGCACATATCGAGGTTGAGATAAACGGAAAGGTGGTCATTAGCTGGAATGATCCCGGTAGACCGCTAGGTGCCGGCCGTATCGGATTTCGGTCGATGGAGGGCGTTTCACTGATCACATACGACAACATCAAGGTATGGAAAGTATCAAAAAAATGAATCGATGCGGTGACAAACGCTTTCGGTACTGGCTGCTACTGCTGCCGGCCGTCCTCGTTTTTGCGATTGCCGGAAGCGCTCAGCCGCGTAAAACGATCTCGTTTGACTCCGACTGGCGTTTTCTAAAAGGCGATGCGCAAAATGCCGAAAAACCCGATTTCGACGATGAAAAGTGGCGAAAGCTCAATCTTCCGGACGATTGGAGCATCGAAGGGCCCTTCGATCCAAAAAACCCTACGGGGCCGGCGGGCGGTTTTTTACCTTCAGGCGTGGGCTGGTATCGGAAGCATCTTACTTTACCGTCTGCTCAGTCGGGCCGGCGTATATTTATCGAATTCGACGGCGTCATGGCAAACAGCGACGTTTGGATAAACGGCTTCCATTTAGGCAACCGTCCATATGGCTATGTGAGTTTTGCATACGAGCTGACCGGCCACCTCAATTTCGATAAAGACAATGTTATTGCTGTACGAGCGGACAATTCCAAGCAACCGGCTTCGCGGTGGTATACCGGTGCAGGTATCTATCGCCATGTGCGGCTAGTTATTACAAACCCGGAGCATTTTGCGCAATGGGGAGTTTTTGTCACCACGCCGCAGATCGACCGAAATCAGGCAAGAGTGCATGTTTCCGGAGAGATTGTAAATCAATCGAACGAGTCTCGGACGCTTGCGATGCAGATCGATATTATCGATCCGAACGGAAAGGTTGTTGCTTCGACTGAAAGTAAGCCCGCCGTAACTGCTCCGGGTCAAACTACCAATTTGGGACTCGACCTCAGAGTCAGGAATCCTCAGCTTTGGGACGTAGGAAAAGGAATTCTTTACAAGGCAGTTGCTCGGGTCCGTTCGAACGGAAAAACACTCGACGATCTAACAGTACCCTTTGGTATCCGCGAATTTCACTTCGACGCCGCAACCGGTTTCTGGATGAACGGACGCAACTTCAAGATCAAGGGAATGTGCCTGCATCATGACGGCAGCGCATTCGGAGCGGCCGTGCCGCTTGCGGTTTGGGAGCGCCGGCTCGCCGAACTTCGAAAACTGGGCGTCAATGCTATCCGCAATTCGCACAATCCGGCTGGCGATTTTCTCGATCTCGCTGACCGGATGGGATTCATCGTGATGGATGAGCTTTTCGATCAATGGACGCTTGGTAAAAATCCGTACGATTATCATTTGTATTTTGATGAATGGTCGAAGATAGACGTTCGCGACACTGTTCGGCGGGACCGAAATCATCCCAGCGTGATCATCTACAGCGCCGGTAATGAGATCCGTGACAATCACGCTGATCCGGAAAAGGCAAAGCAAACACTGCGTGGTCTCGTAGACACCTTTCACGAGAACGACCCAACCCGGCCGGTTACTCAGGCCCTTTTCCGCCCGAACACTGAAGGTGCCAGAGATTATGACAACGGACTCGCCGATATTCTCGATGTTGTCGGCCAAAATTATCGCGAGAAAGAGATTCTCGCGGCGCATAGGCAGAAGCCGACACGCAAGATACTCGGGACCGAGAATGATCGGTCGAGTCTCGATCAGTGGTTGGCAATGCGCGATCATCCTGAGTACTCGGGTCAGTTCATCTGGGCCGGTATAGATTATCTGGGCGAAGCCAAATCCTGGCCGAACTATGCTTTTAGTTACGGTATGTTGGATCGGACTGCAATGAAACGGCCTCTCGGTTGGCAGCGTCAAAGCTGGTGGAGTGACAAGCCGATCGTGTATATCGCCCGGCGAACAGCTCCGAACGCGGCCGCGCCAACTGACCCGGGTTATGATCCTAACGAGCAAAAAAGAACGCAAGTCGTTTTTGGTGATTGGACGCCAAATAATTTAGACCCTCACGAGGAAAATGTTGAGATTTACAGCAACTGTGAGGAGGTTGAGCTGTTCCTGAACGGTAAATCGCTTGGCTCAAAACCGAAACCAGGCAACGATAGCCCTAGGAATTGGCGTGTGACATTCGCACCGGGCACGATCAAGGCAATCGGTAAAAACGACGGAAAAGTCGTTGCCACATACGAACTAGAAACCGCGGGAAAGCCCGCAAAGATCATCCTGTCAGCGGACAAGCCTGCGATCGCGAATGATTGGAACGATGTAGTATTTATAACGGCAACAGTTGCCGATGCTAATGGCGTCATTGTTCCGACCGCAAATGATCTGGTCGATTTTAGTGCAAAAGGATCGGGATATATCGCGGCCGTTGACAGCGGCGACAATACCGATCACGATCCGTTTCAATCCACAAAACGCAAGGCCTTTGATGGCCGGTGTATTGCGTATATCAAGGCAAATAAAAATTCCGGCACGATTTCAATTACTGCCCGATCGGCGAACTTGACGAGTAATACTCTGACGCTAAACGTAGTTTCGCAGAAAAATACAATCGCTCGGTCGGTGAACTAGATCATAAAATTAAAATGAGATCACTTCTACTCTTACTTTTTATTGCATTTTCCATTTTCAGTGTTCGTGCGGATGTGTCTCTGCCCGATATTATCGGCAGTTCGATGGTTCTCCAGCAAAAGCAGATCGTGCCAATCTGGGGAACAGCCGATCCGGGCGAAGCGGTTACAGTGACTTTCGGAAAACAGAAGAAAACGGTCATTGCGGATGGGAACGGTAAATGGCGGGTCACCCTGGAGAAAATGCCTGCAAATTTCTCGCCGCAGACAATGACGATCTCCGGCAAAAACAAGATCGAACTGAAGAATATTCTTGTGGGCGAGGTCTGGTTGGTTGCGGGCCAGTCGAACATGCAGCGGCTCTTGCGCGAAACGGAAAACGGCGATGCCGCACAAGCCGCGGCAAATTATCCGAATATTCGTCTTTTCAATGTCAGCCGCGAGGTCGCCTTCAGGCACCGCACCGGACAGCTTGGCGAATGGGCGGCGTGTACGCCTGAATCGGTCAAAGAGTTTTCGGCGGCCGGATATTATTTTGGCGTTGAGCTGCAGAAGGAGCTAAATGTTCCCATCGGTTTGATCAATTCGTCCTATGGCGGTTCCCAGGCGGAGGCATGGACACCGGTTGAATACCTGAATGCGTCCGCCAACCTGCGACCGACCGTCGAGCGGACCCAAATTTGGGACGCCGAGCGTGCGAAAGTTCGGATCGATTACGGCGAAGCGATAAAAAAATGGCGCGACGACTCGGCAAGGCAAACTGCGGCAGGGGCACGGCCATCTCCATCACCGTCCGTGCCTGATGCCTTGCGTGAATATCGCATAGCTTCTTCCATTTACAAGGGTATGATCGAGCCCCTTATACCGTTCGCTATACGAGGTGCGGTTTGGTACCAAGGCGAATCGAACGAAGCCCGGGCGGAGCAATATGGACTTTTGCTTCCGACAATGATCCGTGCATGGCGGGAGCGTTGGGGCGAAGGCGATTTTCCATTTGGCATTGTTCAGCTTCCGAACTATCGGTCGATCAAAGCTGATCCCGAAGAGTCTTCGTGGAGCTTTGTTCGTGAGGCCCAACGCCGGACGGCGCTCACAACACCTGATACAGGCTTGATCGTTACCATCGACATAGGGGCGGCAAACGATATTCATCCGAAGAACAAGCTTGATGTCGGGCGCCGCATGGCCCGATGGGCGCTGGAGGACGTTTACGGACGGAAGCTGACGAATGCTCCGGTATTTATGAAAGCGGAGGTTAAAGGATCAAAGATAACCTTGACTTTCAATGAAGTTGGAACCGGCCTTAAGATCCGCGACGGGGACAAACTGGACGAATTCGCAATTGCGGGGAATAACAAAAAATGGGTTTGGGCTGATGCGAAGATCGTCGGTAAGAATAAGATCGAGGTCTCATCGCCGATGGTGTCTGACCCCGTGGCTGTTCGTTACGCCTTTAACAGCAACCCGAAGCATCCGAATCTTACCAATGATTCGGGTTTACCAGCATCTCCGTTTCGTACCGATCAGTGGCCCGACCCCACGAGCGGTAGGAGATAAAAAAGGTGAGTTTCCCGGTTCCGGCAAATTATTTGCGTTTTGGTTAAAAAATTGATATTCTCCTGTTTTCAACGATGGTTAAGCGGTTTACCATTTTTCCATAAAATTATCAAGAATGCTATCCGAAAGACGCAAGAAGTTACAAACCGATAAATCGATTCTTAGTCACTTTTTAATATTAAAATGAGCAACCACGCGAGATCGGAACTCAAATTTAAGTTCGTAAAATACCTTTGGAATGATGATGCTGCAGACAAGCTGGAAGGCGTCGACCGGTTA
>DATJGV010000175.1:0-13986 GCA_035494575.1 Pyrinomonadaceae bacterium
GTCAATTAAGCAAAGCAGCCCCGGGTTTGAGATTGAGATCGCAAGCGGCGCAAAGGGATATTTTGACGCGGTTGTCGTCAGCACGCCCGCATGGACTGCGGCCGGATTGATCAGCGAATTGGACAGCGATCTTGCTGATTCTCTTGCGGAAATTTACTATCCGCCGGTCGCGGTCATTCACACAGGGTTCAAGAACGAGAACGTAAAAACCGCGCCTGACGGATTTGGTTTTTTGGTTCCGGGCCGCGAAAACATGAAGATTCTCGGCAGCCTGTGGACATCATCGGTTTTTGAGGATCGCGCGCCACAGGGCTATCATTTATTCACGACGTTTATCGGTGGAGCACGCAGCCCGGAAATTGCGGTGAAGGACGAAAAAGAGCTGATCAAGATCGCTCTCGATGATTTGAACGCGGTTCTCGGTGTTGCTTCTTCGCCGGAGTTTGTGGGCGTTAAGAAATGGGATCGCGCGATACCGCAGTACAACGTCGGCTACGAATCGGTGATAGACGCGATCGAAAATTTTGAAGCTGTGCATCGCGGCATATTTTTTTGCAGCAATTTTTATCGCGGCATTTCGGTTGGCGATTGCATCAGGAACAGCCTTGCGACGACAGACCGAGTCGCCGATTTTTTTGTTAATAATTAATTTTATCCAGCAGCTTTTACATAGATGAACAAACTTCAGATCCAGCCCGGTTTTCCGGTTACGCGGCTGCGGCGGTTGAGAAAAAACGCTGCGCTCCGCGAGATGTTCCGAGAAACGCATCTGCACAGATCGGATCTAATGTATCCGGTGTTTGTGGTGGAAGGCGATGGTATTAAGAAGGAGATCTCTTCAATGCCTGGGCAGTTTCAGATGTCGATCGACAATGTTGTTCGCGAGTGCGAGGAGCTACAGCGGCTGGGGCTTAATTCTATCTTGTTGTTCGGCATTCCCGCGGAAAAGGACGAGGTCGGTTCGGATGCATACGACGAAAATGGCATTATCCAAAAAGCTCTGCGAGCGATAAAAAAAGAGTTTCCTGAAATAGTGGCGATCACGGATGTCTGTCTTTGCGAGTACACCTCGCACGGGCATTGCGGAGTGATCGAAAACGGCGACGTGCAAAACGACGCGACGCTCGATTTGCTTGTTAAAGAAGCTTTGTCGCACGCGCAGGCCGGAGCGGACGTCATCGCTCCGAGCGACATGATGGACGGACGCGTCGGCGCGATCCGCTCGGCTCTGGATAAAAACGGTTTCGCCGATATCCCGATAATGGCTTACTCGGCAAAGTATTCGTCGGCGTTTTACGGACCGTTTCGCGAGGCAGCCGAATCGGCGCCTCAGTTCGGCGACCGAAGGAGCTACCAGATGGATCCGCCGAATTCGGACGAAGCAATTCGCGAGATCGCATTGGATATTCAAGAGGGTGCGGACATCGTAATGGTCAAACCGGCGCTGTCTTATCTTGACATCATCCGCCGCACAAAGGACGAATTTAACATGCCCGTTGCGGCGTATAATGTCAGCGGCGAATATTCGATGATAAAGGCCGCCGCCGCAAACGGATGGCTTGACGGTGAACGCGTTATGATCGAGGTTTTGACTTCGATCAAACGCGCCGGCGCGGATGTGATAATCACATATTTTGCGAAAGAGGCAGCGACGATTTTATAGCGCGACAGATTGTTAGTCCGCCGCAGCGGACTAACGATCTGTCAAACCAATCTCATGAACACATCAAAAAGCAGTCAATTATTTGCTGAGGCAAAAAAGCATATTCCCGGCGGCGTCAATTCACCCGTGCGCGCTTTCAAATCCATCGGCCGCGATCCGCTTTATATTCAGCGGGCAAAAGGCTCAAAGATCTACGACGTTGACGGAAATGAGTTCATCGATTACATCGGTTCGTGGGGGCCGATGATCCTCGGTCATGCATTCGAGCCGGTGATTGAGGCGGTAAAGGCTGCAGCTGAGGACGGAACAAGTTTTGGCGCAAGCTGCGAAAAAGAGATCGAGCTTGCACGGCTCGTCAAAACATTTGTGCCGTCGATCGAGATCGTGCGGATGGTAAATTCGGGCACAGAAGCGACGATGAGCGCGATGCGGCTGGCACGCGGATTTACGGGCCGCGAAAGAATTATCAAATTCGAGGGTTGTTATCACGGCCACGGCGACTCGTTTTTGAGCAAGGCGGGTTCGGGTGTTGCGACTTTGAGTTTGCCCGATAGTCCCGGCGTGACGAAATCGACGGCGAAGGACACGTTAAACGCCAAATACAACGACATCAAATCGGTTCATGACCTTGTAGAACAGAACAAGGGCAAGATCGCGGCGGTTTTTATCGAGCCAGTCGCCGGAAATATGGGCTGCGTTGCCGCGGATAAGCAGTTTCTGCGAGAGCTCCGTGATGTTTGCTCTGCCGAAGGAATTCTGTTGGTCTTTGACGAAGTTATGTCCGGTTTTCGCGTAACCCGCGGCGGTGCGCAGGAGCTTTATGGCATCGCGCCCGATCTGACAACGTTCGGGAAAATTATCGGCGGCGGCTTGCCCGTCGGAGCGTATGGCGGACGGCGCGAGATAATGGAGTTGATCGCTCCGGCCGGCCCGGTTTACCAGGCGGGAACGTTGTCTGGAAATCCGCTCGCGATGACCGCGGGGATAGAAACGCTGAAAGCGATCGACGCCGACGCCGATTTTTATGAAAAGCTCGGCAAGTCGTTCGAATATCTTTACAACGGGCTGCAAAATAACCTCAACGAGTTGGGGTTAAATTACACGATAAACTCGTGCGGTTCGATGTTTACTTTGTTTTTTACCGGAGAGGCGGTGACGGATTTCGATTCCGCAAAAACGTCGGACACGGCGGCGTTTGCCGCTTATTTTAATCGTATGCTTGAGAACGGGATCTATCTTCCGCCGTCACAATTTGAAGCATGTTTTGTTTCGGCTGCACATACCGCAGCGGATCTTGATGCTACGGTCGAGGCAAACTTCAACGCGTTGAAAGCGGCCGGGAATGCAACTGCCGTTTAGCGGGTAATTATTAATTTCGTAATTTCATAATTTTTTGTTTTCCACTTGCATTTATTCTTGATTTGTGGAAAATGAAAAGAAATGAAGGCACGTCTGTCTAACATTCGTCTCCACCACCATCACGCGCATCATACACATCGCGCGAGCTAATCCGGCCTGTAATCAAATCCTTAATTAGTCAGCAACGCGCGAACCGAAACCCGAGGTTTTCGGATGTTTGTCTATTTGTTTTTATGCGTGAAAAGAAATTAAAAATTGCAATTCAAAAATCGGGGCGTTTAAGTGAAGATTCGGTTCGTCTGCTAAAACGGTGCGACGTTAATTTTGACAATGGCCTCGGCAAACTGCGGTCGGTCGCACGAAATTTTCCGATAGAGATATTGTTTCTTCGTGATGACGATATACCCCAATATGTCGAGGATGGCGTGGCGGACGTCGGAATTGTCGGCGAGAATATTTTGACCGAAGCGGAGTCAAGGATCGATCGCGTCGAAAAGCTCGGGTTCGGAAAATGCCGGCTCGCGCTGGCCGTCCCGCGAAGCTTTGACTACTCGTCAGTCAGCGACCTTGCTGACAAACGCATCGCGACCAGCTACCCAAAAATTCTTCAAGACTTTCTCGATTCCAATTCTGTAACGGCCGAAATTCACACCATTAGCGGATCGGTTGAGATCGCACCCGGCATTGGGCTTGCCGACGCAATATGCGATCTTGTCAGCTCGGGCAGCACGCTGTTTACAAACGGCCTGCGTGAGGTCGAGTCGATCATGGATTCGGAAGCGGTTCTGGTCGCACGATGGGGTTTGGATGATGAATTGCAGGCGATTTTGGACAAACTCCTCTTTCGTATTCGCTCGGTCAACGCCGCTAAACAGAACAAATACATTTTGCTTAACGCTCCGAATGAAAGGCTGGATAAGATCATTGAGCTGCTGCCCGGTATTAAAAGCCCAACAGTGATGCCGTTGTTCGAAAAGGGCTGGAGTTCAGTGCATTCGGTTATCGGCGACGAAGATTTTTGGGAAGTCGTCGAGAGCCTGAAAGATGCAGGCGCCGAGGGAATATTGGTCGTCGCGATCGATCAGATGATTCAATAAAAAAAGGTTATGAAAATTATTCGCCACCCGCAGAAAAAAGATTGGCAAGACGTGCTTGCACGCCCGGTTTTTGACACGGCGCGGGAAACCGCGGCTGTAAGAACAATACTCGATGACGTGCGCGAGAACGGTGACGAGGCTCTACGACGCTACTCAAAGCAGTTCGATAACGTGGAGGTCGAAAATTTGGCCGTAAGTGAGGATGAGCTTTCCGTTGCGGAACAACGGGTGCCAGAAAAGTTAAAAAAAGCTATTCAGATCGCCAAAGCAAATATTGAAAAGTTTCACGCGGCACAGCGTGAGGAAAACAGCGTGATCGAAACGACAACCGGTGTTATCTGCTGGCGAAAATCGGTCGCTATTGAAAGGGTCGGGTTGTATGTTCCAGCGGGGACGGCGCCGCTTTTTTCGACCGTATTGATGCTTGGCGTTCCTGCAAAACTGGCAGGCTGTGACGAAATTGTTCTTTGCTCGCCTCCGGACACGAACGGGAAGATTGCCGATGCGATACTGTACACGGCGCGAGTTTGCGGAATTGACAAGGTTTTCAAAATTGGCGGTGCTCAAGCCATCGGAGCTCTTGCCTACGGTACGGAAACGATTCCGAAAGTTTTTAAGATCTTCGGTCCCGGCAACCGTTATGTTACATGTGCAAAGCAGATCGTATCGCAAACCGATGCAGCGATAGATATGCCCGCCGGACCGTCCGAGGTGGCCGTTCTTGCGGACGAAACCTGCGTTCCGCGATTTGTCGCAGCCGATCTGCTTTCACAGGCGGAACACGGCATTGACAGCCAGGTTTTGCTCGTGACGACGAGCGAGAAAGTGATCGAGGAAACACTCGCCGAGATCGAAAATCAACTTGCAGAATTGCCGCGCAAAGAGATCGCCGAAAGGTCTTTGGCGGACTCGAAGGTGATATTGGTAAGCGACATTTTCGAAGGCATCGCCGTCGTAAATGAATATGCGGCGGAACACTTGATCCTCGCCGTTGCGGATGCGGGAAATGTGGCGGAAAGGATAGTGAATGCCGGATCCGTCTTTATTGGAAATTACTCATGCGAGAGCGTGGGCGATTACGCATCGGGCACGAACCACACGCTGCCGACAGGCGGCTTTGCAAGATCGTTTTCGGGCCTTTCGCTCGACAGCTTTGTTAAGAAGATAACGTTTCAACAGCTGACCGAGGATGGCATTCGCAATCTCGGCCCGGCGATAGAAACTATGGCGCATGCCGAAGGCCTCGACGCACACAAAAATGCTGTATCTCTAAGGTTGAATGAATTATATGGATTACACGATTCGGAATAACCGGTAGGTGATAACTGAAAACTGATAACCAAGGAACAAGTCAGCTATTCGTTATCACTTATTCCGGGCCTTGATTACTGTTCGCATGTATTGCTTTTAAGTATGTTCTGTTTGGAAAATCTGGTTAGGCAAAATATAAAGAGGCTCAAGCCTTATTCGTCCGCGCGAAAGGAGTTCAGCGGTGCGGCTGAAATATTTCTTGATGCAAATGAAAACAGTTTCGGTTCGCCGCTGGCCGCATCATACAATCGCTATCCCGATCCGCTGCAGTCGGCGATAAAAGAGAAGATCGCCGACCTAAATAATGTTCTGGTGTCCGAAATTTTTATTGGCAACGGCAGTGACGAAGCCATCGATCTGCTGTTTCGCATTTTTTGCCGTCCGCAGATCGACAACGTCGTAATTTGTCCGCCAACTTACGGAATGTACGAAGTGTCGGCCGAGATCAATGATGTTGAGAAGCGGCGTGCACCGCTCACCGAAGGTTTTCAGCTCGATCCCGAACGAGTGAAAGGCGTCATTGATCGAAATACAAAGCTGATCTTTGTTTGCTCGCCGAACAATCCGAGCGGAAATTTGATATCACGCGAAGCGGTTTTGGACCTTGCGAAAAGCTTTAATGGAATCATCGTCGTTGACGAAGCATACATACATTTTTCGAATGAAAGATCACTGGTTGCAGAGATCCGCGATGTTCCAAATCTCGTTGTACTACAAACCTTTTCAAAGGCATGGGGTCTCGCGGGCTTGCGCGTCGGTTTGGCGTTTGCGAATGAAGAGATAATTGAGTTTTTTAACAACGTAAAGCCGCCGTATAACGTTTGCCAGGCCGCGCAGGAGTTGATTTTGAAAGCGCTGGAAAACGAATCGCAGATGCTCGCAAATCTTTCGGCGATAATTCGCGAACGCGGTGACCTTGTGAATTCGTTAGGCGGGTTTTCGTTTGTGAAAAAGATCTATCCGACCGACGCAAATTTTGTTCTGGTCAGAACCGACGACGCAGATCGCATTTATGAGTTTTTATTGAATCAAAGGATCGTGGTGCGAAATAGAAATAATGTCGAGCTTTGCGAAGGGTGTTTGCGAATAACAGTCGGAACGCCGGACCAGAACGCCGCATTGTTAAATGCGCTGAAAAGTTATGAAGAAAGTATTGTTTATTGACCGCGACGGGACGTTGATCGCTGAGCCCGCGAATTTTCAGGTCGATCATTTTTCGAAGCTCAAACTGTTGCCGGGCGTTATTGGCAATTTGATCCGGATCGCAGCAGAAACCGATTACGAGCTTGTCATGGTGACGAACCAGGACGGGCTTGGAACTGAAGCATTTCCCGAAAAAGATTTTAATGACGTGCATGATTTTTTGATGGAAACGCTCGCCGGCGAAGGAATCAATTTTTCCGGCGTGTGCATCGATCGCAGCTTTGCGCACGAGAACAAACCCACGCGAAAACCCGGAACAGGAATGCTGACCAGATATCTCACCGGCGAATACGACATAGAAAATTCGTTCGTGATCGGCGACAGGGCGACGGACGTTGAGCTCGCGAAAAACCTTGGGGCCAAAGCAATATTTATAAAAAATGTGAATTTTGCGGCGCCGGAAACGAATGAGACGATCGCGTTCGTTGCGGAAAACTGGCGCGAGATCTACGAATTTCTACGGCTGCCGCCGCGTCGCGTTTCGCACCGGCGAAAGACAAAGGAGACCAATATTTTGATCGAGCTGGATCTGGATGGAACCGGCAAAGCGCAGATCTCGACCGGCATTTCTTTTTTCGACCATATGCTGGACCAGATCGCGCGGCACGGTTCCATTGATCTGAAGATCGATGCAAAAGGCGACCTGGAGATCGACGAACACCACACCATCGAAGATGTTGCAATAGCGCTTGGCGAGGCGTTTTCGTTTGCCTTGGCGGACAAGCGCGGAATGGAACGTTACGGATCTTGTCTTCCCATGGACGATTGCCTGGCCCAGGTTGCGATCGATTTTGGAGGACGAAACTGGATCGTGTGGGATGCCAAATTTAAGCGCGAAAAGATCGGCGACATGCCGACCGAGCTGTTCTTTCATTTTTTCAAATCATTCAGCGACAGGGCACAGTGCAATCTGAACATAAAGGCCGAAGGCACAATAGAACATCACAAGATCGAAGCAATATTTAAGGCATTTGCAAAGGCTATAAAGATGGCCGTCAAACGTGATGTTAGTAATCCAAATTTGCCGAGCACAAAGGGCAGCTTATGAACGTTGCTATAGTGAAATATAACGCCGGGAACACGCAGTCGGTCATAAACGCACTAGGCCGGCTGGGCGTTGAGAGTGTGGTTACCGACGACGCCGAAACGCTGCGCGCCGCGGACCGCGTCATCTTTCCCGGTGTCGGCGAAGCATCATCCGCGATGAAATATCTGCGGGAGCGACGTTTGGACGAAGTCATAAGATCTTTGCGGCAGCCGGTCCTTGGAATATGTTTGGGAATGCAGCTGCTTTGCAAATTTTCTGAAGAAAATGAGACCGATTGCCTTGGCATTTTGCCATGCAGCGTTCGCCGTTTTCCTGACAGCGACCTAAAGGTGCCGCAGATCGGCTGGAACAATATTCGTGCCTTAAATTCGGCGCTTTTTGACGAGGTTGCCGACGAATCGTACGTCTATTTTGTGCACGGCTATTATGTCGAAAAAGGTGCTGAAACAATTGCGACGGCAGATTACGGTACGGAATTCAGCGCGGCCGTGCAGCATAAGAATTTTTATTCCGTGCAGTTTCACGCCGAAAAATCAGGGGCGGTCGGTGCAAAGATCTTGGAGAATTTTTTGAAGACAAATGTTTGAAATTATTCCGGCGATCGACCTCATTGACGGCAAGTGCGTGCGGCTTGCTCAGGGCGATTTTGCGCGTAAGAAAATTTACGGTGTAAATCCCGTTGAGGTCGCAAAAACTTTCGAAGGGTTTGGAATAAAGCGGCTGCACGTCGTTGATCTTGACGGTGCTAAAAGGGGCAAGCTCGCCAACGTGCATATCTTGCGAGAGATCGCGCGGGGCACAGATCTAACGATAGACTTTGGCGGCGGCATCAAAACTGATGACGACATACAAGCCGTTTTTGAAGCCGGTGCGGGGCTTGCAAATATCGGCAGCACCGCAGTTAGGGAACCAGACAAATTTCTCGCTTGGATCAATGAATATGGCGGCGAAAAGATCCTGCTCGGTGCTGACGTGAAAGATGAGAAGATCGCCGTCAACGGCTGGCAGACCAAGACGGATCTGCAAATAGTTCCGTTTTTGCGGACCTACCGTGCAAAAGGCGTAACGCAGGCTTTTGTGACGGACATAGCAAAAGACGGTGTTTTACAAGGCCCGTCTGTTGAACTTTATCGAGGGATACTCAATGCACTGCCCGGCCTGAAGCTTATCGCCAGCGGCGGCGTCAGCAGTATCAGCGATATTGAGGAATTGGAACAGATCGGCTGCAGCGGCGCGATCATCGGCAAGGCGATCTACGAAGGGCTCATCAACTTGGGCGAGTTAATTAGACGCAAATATCATGCTGGCTAAACGCATCGTTCCGTGTCTCGATGTAAAGGACGGGCGAACGGTAAAGGGAACGAATTTTGTAAACCTTCGCGACGCGGGCGATGCGGTCGAGCTTGCGAAAATTTACAGCGAGCAAGGCGCGGACGAACTTGTCTTTCTTGATATCACGGCAACCAATGAGAAACGAAAAACATTGACCAGTCTCGTAAAAAAAGTCGCAGCCGCGATAAACATTCCGTTCACGGTTGGCGGTGGAATTAATTCTGTCGCGGACATTGATGCGCTGCTCGATTCCGGAGCGGACAAGGTTTCTATAAATACTGCGGCCGTCAAGAACCCGGAGATCATTAAGCAAGCTGCTGAGAATTTCGGCTCCCAGTGCGTGGTGCTTGCGATCGATGCGAAAAAGGTGGACGGCAATTGGCTGGTCTTTTTGAATGGCGGACGCATTGCGACCGAACTCGACGCTTTTGAATGGGCGCGGCAGGGCGTTTCGCTCGGCGCGGGTGAGATCTTGCTCACGTCTATGAACGCTGACGGCACCAAATCGGGTTTTGAGATCGACCTGACGCGGCAAATTTCCGAAAGCGTGAATGTGCCGGTGATCGCGTCGGGCGGCGCGGGCAGCGAAAAACATTTTTTGGATGTTTTCGTGAACGGCAAAGCAGACGCCGCGCTTGCCGCAAGCGTTTTTCATTTTCGCGAGATCGAAATTCCGGCTCTTAAAAAATATCTCAAAGACAACGGCGTAGCGATAAGACTATGAAAATTGATTTTGAAAAATCGGGAGACGGACTTGTCCCGGCCATCGTGCAGGACGTCGCAACGCAAAAGGTCCTAATGCTCGGTTATATGAACCGCAAGGCATTCGAGCAAACGCGATCTTCGGGGCGAGTTACATTCTTCAGCCGCTCGCGCGGTACGCTTTGGACAAAAGGTGAAACGAGCGGCAATTTTCTGAATGTGAAAGAAATTTTGCTAGATTGTGACGCGGACACCATTTTGATCAAAGTCGAGCCCGTCGGTCCTGTTTGCCACACGGGCACCGACACGTGTTTTAACGAGACGAACGAGAATGAAGATTTTCTTTTTGAACTTGAAAAAGTCATTGGTGACCGCAAGACAGATCCAACCGAGCAATCCTATACGTCAAGACTTTTCGGTCGAGGGTTGAACAAGATCGCGCAAAAGTTCGGTGAAGAAGCGGTTGAGCTTATCATCGAAGCGAAGGACGACGATCTTGACCTCTTTAAGGCGGAAGCCGCCGACGTACTTTATCATTTTCTGGTGCTTTTAAGGGCGAAGGACGTGGAGTTTCGAGCGGTTCTTCAAACGCTCAAAGATCGACGGTCAGAAAAAGAGGAATAAACAGTCTTAAGCGACATCTCTGCGATCAAAACGATCGCCCGTGAACGGGCAGCTAAAGGCCGAGAGCCTTTTCGATCAGGAGAATAACTCCATACGACAGGGCCGCAATGATACCGGCCATGGGGATGGTAAGTATCCATGCCCAGACGATGCGCCCGGCAACGCCCCACTTGACCGCCGAGAAACGTTTTGCCGAGCCTACACCTACGATAGCTCCGGTGATCGTATGAGTTGTCGATACGGGAATGCCGGTAAACGTTGCAAAAAATAATGTTATCGAACCGGCTGTTTCCGCACAAAAACCCTGCACGGGCTGGAGCTTGACTATCCTGGTACCCATCGTCTTGACGATCCGCCAGCCGCCTGACAAAGTTCCCAGCCCTATTGCGGCGTGAGCCGCAAGAACTACCCATAAAGGGATCTCTGGCAGTTTGCCTGCCGGCGTCATTTGCAAAAAACCGCCCGCAACTAAAACTATGGTAATGATACCCATCGTTTTTTGGGCATCGTTTCCGCCGTGGCCCAGAGAGAAAGCCGCTGCCGAAAACAATTGTCCGACACGGAATCCGCGGTCGATCTTATTTACCGAAACACGGTGAAAGATCCAGTACACCGCAACCATTAAAATAAAGCCAAGAGCCATTCCGATCAGAGGCGAAAGGACGATAAACGAAAGGGTTTTGATCCAACCCTCAGCTTTTAGCACCGTGTGGATATCGGTAAAACCAAAATGATAAGCGTATGACGAGAGAGCCGACCCGGCATAACCGCCGACCAACGCGTGCGAGCTTGATGTCGGCAGGCCCAAATACCACGTTATAAGGTTCCAGAAGATCGCTCCTAGCACCCCGCCCAGCAGGACATACAGCTGGTCGTTTCCCGGTATCACCGCGATGTTGACCATATCGCCGCCGATGGTTTTTGCCACGGCGGTCCCGAACACCAAAAACGCGATAAAATTAAAAAATGCCGCCCACGCAACGGCGACGCCCGGCGACAGAACGCGTGTTGCGACGACCGTCGCGATCGAATTAGCAGCATCGTGAAAGCCGTTGACGTAATCGAACGCGAGGGCAACGATAATTATTAAGATTACAAGGCCGAGAGCGGCGGTATGTCCTTCCATAATGACAGTAAGCAGCAGTGGTCTAACCGTGTTTCAATACTATGCTTTCGATAATGTTTGCAACGCTCTCGCAGCGGTCGGTTGCGCTTTCGAGAATTTCGTAAAGCTCTTTCCACTTGATGACGTTGATCGGGTTGCTGGAATTTTTGAAAAGGTCGCCCATTGCTCGGAAATAAACATCGTCGGCCTCGTTTTCGAGACGGTGTATCTCGACAAAATGCTGGTTCATCCCGTTCGGTTTGTGCAGCATCGAAACCGCCTGGTGAATTTCGTCCGCTTCAGACTGAATTATCCGTGCGAGATGTTTCGAATACTCGCTCGTCTTATGGATGTCATACATCACGATGGTCCGTGCGCCCGCGTCGATATAATCGCAGATATCATCGAGAGCTACCGACAGGGTGTAGATGTCTTCGCGATCGAACGGCGTGATGAAAGATTTATTCAGTTTTGTCGTGATCGCGTGCATCAACTGGTCGCAGGCATGCTCGGTATCTTTTATCTGCTTCGAAAATGTCGAAAGGTCTTCGGCATCGCTACCCATCATTTCGACAAGCAGCTTTGACGCCTCCTGAATTTTTTCCGTCATTTGCGAAAACAATGCAAAATATTGGTCTTCGCGTGGTATTAGACTAAATGCCATTTTTTTATCAGTCTCCTGAAATAAATTTTTTCTTAAAAAGTTGCGCTGTGTTTTATAAATACTGCCTCGCGCAGGTAAACGTTCAGCTCGCAAATGTCCTTAACATAATCGCCGATCCGCTCAAAATGCTTGGCGACGAACAACAGCCGTGCCGCGGTGTTTGTCGAAACGGGCTGAGTGCGCATCGACGTCATCAGCCCGTCAAATACGCGCCCGTAACACTCGTCAAGGCGTTTGTCGCGGCGAATTATCTCGCGTGATGCGTCGGCGTCCTCGGCCGTAAATGCATCGAGAGCCTCGCTCAACATATCAGACGCCAACTCGCCCATCAGCGAAAAATCGATATAATTATCTATCTGCGGCTCGTTGTTTAGTATCAATGCAGCCTCGGCAATGCTTGCCGCGTGGTCGGCTATCCGCTCAAGTATCGGTGTGATCTTTGCAACCGAAACGACAAGTCTTAGATCGTGCGCCGTCGGCCTCTGCGAGCCGAGGATGTCGATGCTCAAGTGATCGATCTCCAACTCCATCTGGTCGATGACCTTGTCCTCGTCCGTAACTTTGTTTCCCAATTCGCTATTGCGTTCGGTCAAAGCGCGTGTCGCATTTCGTACTGCGCCTTCGGTCTTGCCGCCAAGCAGCAATATCTTGTCGCGCAGCAGATCTAATTGGCTCTCGATGGTCCTTTCACTCATGCCCGGTATTTCTCTTTGCCGCATAAATTATACTAAAGCTTTCGTTTAGCAAAACTTCCCCGCCTGCGGGATGTAACATTCTGTTAACATCCCGTTAATATTGCCTGCCTCGGGGCTCCGGTCAACTACACGGTGGATTACGGCAAACCGCGAGCCATTACTCTTCATCAAAATTCCGCAGTCAAACTGGCTGTGTGTTTGCTATAATTTACGAGTTTCTAAGGAAAATTTGATTCAGGAGGGTGTAATGAGAAAGGTTTATTTCACCAGGGCATTCGCAGCGGTTCTTCTTGCCTGGACGATGGCTGTCATGCCGCTTGCGTCGATCGCTCAAACGCGGATCTCCATGCCGCGCAACAAATATAAGGTTCAGGACGACGTGGAGCTGGGCCGCAAGGCCGCCGCCGAGGTTGAAAAACAAATGCCGATCCTCAATGACGCCCTCACGCAGCAGTACGTCGAAAGCGTGGGTCGAAGGCTTGTCGCGTCGATTCCTCCCGAATTTCAACAGCCGGCATTCGATTATGAATTTCAGGTCGTGAACGCAAGCGATATCAACGCTTTCGCTCTGCCCGGCGGCCCGATGTTCGTTGACCGCGGAATGATCGAAGCGGCAAAAACCGAAGGCGAGATGGCCGGCGTTATGGCCCACGAAATGAGCCACGTTGCCCTCAGGCACGGAACCGCTCAGGCGACCAAGCAGAGCAGCATCGGCAACCAGTTAGGCATTATCGGGATGGTTCTCGGCGGTGCGATCCTTGGCGGACAAAGCGGAGCTCAGCTCGGCATGCTCGGGGCCCAGGCATGGTTGACGAAATACAGCCGCGAATATGAAAAGCAGGCCGACATTCTCGGTTCGCATATTATGGCAAATGCCGGTTATGATCCGCGTGACCTTGCCAATATGTTCCGAACCATCGAACAGCAAGGCGGCAGCCGCGCTCCGCAGTGGCTGAGCAGCCACCCCGATCCGGGCAACCGCTACGAATATATCAATCAGGAAGCGCGATATCTGCGGGTATCGCCCGACCCGATAAAGATTACGCGTGATTTTTCGCGGGTTCAGGAACGGCTTCGCAGCATGCCCAAAGCGCCGACGATGGCCCAGATCGAACAAGGTTACTCGAACGGCCAGGGAACCGCGCAAAGCCCGACCGCAGGCGGACGATATTCGACCAATGTT
>DATJGV010000176.1:0-3250 GCA_035494575.1 Pyrinomonadaceae bacterium
CATCGCCTTCTGGTTCGACGGCGTTCACGAGGACTATCACCAGCCCGGCGACAGCCCGGACAAGATCGATTACCAGAAGATGGAAAAGGTCGCGCGGACAATACTTTTAACGCTGTGGGAATTGACCGATCTCAAGGAACGTCCGAAGATCGACAAGCAGCTGCCGCCGGAGCTGACACGACGTTAAGGTCGGATCCACCGCGCAAGCGGTAAGTTCTTAAGGATCCCGGATGATGAAAAAAGGTCAGGTTGGCATGCGTTTCCTGTCATTTAATTATCGAATTAATAATTACTAATTGGATAATTAATCGGCAGATGAAATGCTCCGACCTGGCCTCTTTAGTATGTATCTATTCCACAATGGCCTGACACCGATCCAAAATCTTCGCCCTGATCGCTGCCCGGCTTTCGGCCTTTTTCGATGAATCCGACCCGGCATTCGGAGCCGAATTATATTTTGTGATCAATTGGGCGATCTGCGGGTCTTTGAACGTTTTGGCGATCATTGTAATGACCTGAGCGTTTTCATACGCGTCCTTCGAGCCGTCCCGCAGGCGGTCGATCAGGTAACAGGCAAGCCGCTCGTCGCCCCATTGCCCGGCGAGCTGCAAAAGTTCCTGATCGCCACGCACGACTCGCTTCTGTCCATTGCCGTTCGAAAAGATCATGTCCAGCAACTGGCCGCGTTGACGATCGGTCAGCGATCTTGCAAGGTCAGCCGGATCGGCTTGACGGTTTGAGTTCTTAAGATCGCTGTCGTTCTGGCAAAAAGTGCCCATGCAATCGGGCGATTGTTTTTGCTGCCAGGCGAGCCGTTCTGAGCTCTGCAGCAATTCGAACGCGCCTTCCCAACGGGTAGCCGGTTCTTCGGCACAACGTACCAACCACTCGACGACTTCCGTTTGATCTACATTCGGCGTGTCGAAAATGTAATTCAGCTCGCCGATCCGTTTTGCATAAACCGCCAGATCTTCGTCAGACATTCTTTTGATGCCGTCGGCGCGGTCGGTCAATTCGTAACCCTCGCCGCCCTCTTTCTTTCGTAAGAACAGCAGCACCGAATCTCCCGACCGCAGCCCGTCATCGCTGTCGGCGATATCAAAATCTTTAAACTCACTATTATCGGCAGCGGTTGCAGCACCGTCACCTGACGTAGCGTGAAACCTATAAATACTGTCTTCGAGAACAAACAGCTTGATGTTCTCGCCTTTCAGCGACGACGCAATATCGAAATATTTTTGGATGGTTACGACCGAATGTTCCCTCTTTTCAGCGACGACCCGGCCTTCGACCGTCTTGTCGAACCTGCCGGCCAAGATGACGTCGCTCTGTTTATAGAGTGACAACAGCGTCTGCGGCATCACCGCCGTATGGGAACGGGCCGAAGCCACTCCTGTGAGGCAAAGAGTGGCTGCAACTGCTGTTAAAATTAGGAGCATTTTTAGCATCTTATGGCCCTGTACCAATTTTTCGGGTACCACTGCCTTATTTCAGACGGTCCGCAGAAAAATTTGGTATGCCTCATAAGACACTTAAAACCTATGGACTTCCAGTAATTTTTTCTGCTTCGAGCCGCCGGTACGCTTCCGCTTTACTTAAGCCAAATTCCTTCGCGGTCTTTTTGAGCGCCGTTTTGCGGTCATCGCCCGCATTTATCAGCTCGTTTACGCGTTTTGTGATACTTGCGAAACCGGCCGCTGAGCGCTGCGGTTCGCGGTTTCTGTCTATTAACAGGACGATCTCGCCTTTAATATTTGCCGTCGAAAACTTTGTTGCAAGTCCGCCAATTGTTCCACGCGCAACCTCTTCATGCAGTTTTGTGAGCTCGCGGGCTACAACCGCCTGCCGGTCGCCGAGAATTTCAAAACAATCCTTCAGCGATCTCACAAGACGGTGCGGGGCCTCGTAAAAAACAAGCGTTGCCTGAGTATCGGCGAGATCGATTAACCTCTTTCGCCGTTCCGTCTGTTTCGACGGCAAAAAACCGGCAAAAAATATTGCGTCCGTCGGCAAACCGGAAACAACCGCCGCGGTTACGAACGCGGCCGGCCCCGGAATCGAAACGACCGGCACATCGAGCTCGATCGCCTTTTGAACAAGTCTAAATCCGGGATCGGAAATGCCGGGTGTCCCGGCGTCGGAAACGAAAGCGATCGACATTTCGTCCGCCAGCAGTTGCGCGAATTCCTCCGCCCGCGCGACTTCGTTGTGTTCGTGACAGCTGACCAACTTCTTTGAGATCTCGAAATGTTTTAGCAGTTTGCCTGTGTGACGCGTGTCCTCGCACGCGATCAGATCGACATTTCGTAACGTGTCGAGAGCACGCAGCGTAATGTCGTTGAGGTTTCCAATAGGAGTAGCAACGAGAAAAAGGGTTCCGGGCATAAGCATCCTTATGCCATTTAATTAAATAATTACTGATCAATAATTAACTAATTAAACAGCAGAAAATTCCGAGTATTAGGTTAAACGTTTTACTGATCTAAAACAAAAAGCCCGAACCATTTGAGGCTCGGGCATACAAAAACTTCAACTTGTGAGGCCGGCTTAGAACGGCCAGGGCAAATTGTTTCCCCATCCACCGCTGCGACGGTTCGGATAACGGTTGTTCGGATAACGATTGTTATAACCGCCGTTGTAACCGTAGGTGTCGGCAACGACGCGAAGGTCGTAACGGATCTGGTTCCACTGGTTTTCTGCGTCACGGTTGACTCCGGAACGATAAAGCTCATTGTCGATCTGCGACGCAATGTCGAGAACCCGACGTGCTTCATTTTCGCTGCCGCTTAGATCACGCCCGCGGCCGTAATCATTACGAAGGTCCTTTGTTGCATCGGTAAACTGGTCCGCGAGCTCACGCAGGCGTCTATCATCCGTGCCCCGTCTTCCCCACGAGCCGTAATTGTCTCTGCCGCGATCAACCTGATGTTCAAAATCCTTTGCGCGATTCTTAAGGTTATCCAGGTTACCACGAATATCGCGATTGTAACCCCCGTTTCCGTAGCCGCCGTTCGGATAACCATACCCGCCGCCGGGATAGCCGTAGCCGCCGTTGTACTGCGCGGACGCGATCGACGGAAGCACCATTGCAATCAACGCAAAAGCAAACAAAGCAACAAATTTGTTAATACGAGTCATTTCTTCTTCTCCTGATTAAAAAGTCGTCCGGCTAACCCGATTGCTTTTCGCTTCCAACGCTTTACGCACGTCGGCTCGCCTCGGCATTGCATTTAGCAAAGTACGTGCCAAA
>DATJGV010000177.1:0-7465 GCA_035494575.1 Pyrinomonadaceae bacterium
CGGGCCGTTGGCAACAAATGTATATGCTTTCGATGAATAGCCCATGTCGGTAGTGGTGTTGTGCTCAACACTTGTATCAAAGGTATAGGTCGCTTCCTGTCCGCCATCCGCAGTAACTATTATGGTTTTTACGGGGTTTCCACCTCCGGGATTACCGGACATGTCGAACGATACGGTGTACGTGACACCGGTAAAGGTCGGAATATCCTGGCTGATGCTTGACGCGTAGATCCCAACCAGATCGAGACTGTTAGTGCCGTTCGATGCCTGCCAATAGTCGGTATTTGTAACCTCTATGCCGACGCCGTAGCCGGAGCCGCCGATCGTCCAGCCGGGAATAGTGCTGCCGCCCGGATAGTAGAAAAAAGCGTTGCTCGGCACCTCCGTATCTTCAAAGCTGCCGTTGACGATCTGGGCCGAGAGGGAAACAGGAAAAAGGGAAACGATGGTCGCGATCATCGCGATGACAAATAGATTCTTCATTGTGGACAAATTCACTCCTTTAGAAATTAAGGTGTTATCGACCGAGAATGCCGGCAAAGGCATTCGGCGATCCAATTCAATTAGCGGCCCTGTTTTCGTACTGCAACAAGGTAATTGCTGTTGTAGCGAAAGAGTAGAGCAAGCGAGGCGGCAAGAAAATCCGTTTCATTACCTATTTTTATCTAGGTAATGTGGCCTATTTATCTTGGTCGCATCGTCTGGATGAAACGGCGCTGAGCGCTTGTGAGCCTCGCAGCAGGAGTTCTTGGATTTACGGGTCAAGAGAAGAATTTCTAGAGTTCGGATTTGTGAGTGATCGCAAATTTGACAAGGGCGAGGTTGCCGCTCAAGTTCAGTTTGCTAGAGATATTGGCACGATGAGCGTGGACGGTGCGGTGGCTGATAAAAAGTTCGGTCCCGATCTCCTTGCTAGTTTTATCGTCCGCGATGAGTTTTAAGATGCGGCGTTCGGTCGGCGTGAGTGAATCGAGGCCGGGTTTGTCGCTCCTTAACTTTTCTGCCCGGCGACGACGGTTGAGCAAGAGCTGGGATAACGCCGGACTGATGAAAGACTTCCCCGACGCGATCGATCTTATTCCCGCAACGATGTCGGTCGTCACGCTATCCTTCAGAACGTAGCCGCTAACACCCAGATCTATCGCCGTCTGGAATATTTCTTCCTCGCTGTGCATAGTCAAAAAGATTATTTTTACATTAGCTTTCCTCCGCCGAAGCTCACGCACGACATCGAAGCCGCCGACGCGCGGCATGTCGATGTCCAACACGACGACATGCGGACGGTGCAGCTCGATCAGTTGCAGGGCGGTTTCCCCATCGCCCGCCTCGCCTACGATGGTTAAATATTGGTCGGCCTCGATCATCTGTCGCAAACCCTGCCGAACGATAGGGTGGTCATCTGCGATCACTATCTCGATATGGTCATTCATCGTTTTTATGCTCTGGAAACAAGAATATTCTCAATTCACTCATGTTTCCGAAGTGGAATGGGTATCTTGATCAGAATCGTCGTTCCCTTGCCCGGCGGTGATTCGATCTCCTGGGTGCCACCGAGCATTTTCACCCGTTCAGATATTCCTAAAAGTCCAAAGCCGCCTTTGTCTGCGTCCGTGATCTCTGCCTTGTTCGGGTCAAAGCCTTTTCCGTCATCGGAGACAAGCACTGTCAGGTTCCGTCCACTTGTTTTCAAGAACACCTGCACTGTCGAGGCCTCAGCGTGCTTCAATACATTGCTCAAGCTTTCCTGGATGATCCTATAGATGCTCATTTCAGCGTCGTCATCGAAAATCGCGTCCACGTCGTCGAGCTCCGATTGAATAGCCAACCCGCTCGTCCCGGCGACCTTGTTGAGGAGCGACCTGACGGCTTTTGTCAGCCCCAGGTTGTCGAGCAGGTACGGGCGCAAGGCGTATGAGATCTCTCGAACTTCACCGATAGTCTGCGTCGTCTGGTCAGTGATCAATTCGAGCTGCCGCCGCAAATTCTCGTCCGTCGCCGATTCGGCGCTCAAAACCGCCCGGTTCTTTATCATCGCGAGCGACTGTCCGATCGAATCGTGCAGCTCGCCGGCGATGCGACGGCGCTCGGATTCATTCGAGTTGATCAACCGGCGCGAAAATTCCTCCTGCAGACGGTTGGCGGATTCAAGTTTGCCGACGCGGCGGTGGTAGAGCGCGAACGCGATCGCGCCGAATACGACGATCATAAGTCCGGCGAACCAGGAAGTTCGATAGAACGGCGGAAGGACAACGATCCTTAAACTTTTGCCGGCGGTGTTCCATACTCCGTCAGCATTGGCGGCGATAACCCGAAATGTATATTCGCCCGGAGTAACGTGTGAAAAATAAGCAGTCCGGCGAGTACCGGCGTCTACCCAATCACTATCCAAACCCTCGAGCCGGTATTTGAACCGCAAATTTTCCGAGTTGATAAAACTTAGAGCCGTGTACTGAATTTCGAAATTCTGCTGCGAAGGATCAATTTCGATCTGGGATGTCGGGTTCGATGTTTGGGACTCTTCTTTACCAATTGCCACATCCGAAATCTCAAGGTCCGCATCCGCGTTGTCGATCTTAATGCTTTCGATGACGACCGGCGGCGGCTGCGTGTTCGTTATCACAGCTGCGGGGTTGATGATCGCCACCCCGTCCTGGGTGGGAAACCAAAGATTGCCGTCGCGCATTTTGAATCCGGCGGGTGAGCGGCCTCCATTGCATTCGTCGTTGAGCATTCCATCGGATTTTCCATAGGCGATCGAACTGATGCCCGCCCGCTTGCCGTCGGCGAATTCGTTTAATTCATCCTTGCTGACCCGATAGATCCCCCGATTCGACGAGATCCAGAACTGACGTTTATCGTCTTCGAGAATTTGAAACACGCCGTCGTTATGCAGCCCGACCCGCGTGTCGTACCGGGTGAACTTTCCGTCTTTAAATCTGGCTAGCCCGCTGTCATAGCTGCCGATCCAAAGCGTTCCATCGGCGTCTTCGTAAAGCGAGCGAATCGTGCGGCTCGGCAATCCATCCGCCTCAGTCCAGCTTTTCAATTGGCCGTTTTCAAACTGCGTCAGGCCGCCGTACGTGCCGATCCATAGGCCGCCGGTTTTGCTTTCGATGATAATCTTTACGTCGTTGCCAGCAAGCCCGTCCGCGGTTGTGAATTTTGTCAAAGCTCCGTCCGCAAAACGCATCAAGCCTTCCGTGCCGCCTACCCAAAGGCACTTTTCGCGATCCGTGTAGATCGCGTTGATGGGACCCATCGATGAAAGTTCCGTTGGGCCAAATCGCTCGATCCGGCCGTTTTTACGAATATATAAAATTCCCCACACGCTGAACAGTAGCTGACCCTGGTCATCCTCACCGATGGCATGGACCCAGGATCCCGGTCCTTCGACAGGTTTGAAAATACCATCTTGAAAGGTGAAAAGGCCGTTCACGGTGCCGACCCAGATTTCCCCCGATCGAGATTGATAGATCGGGTAGGTATTCGTTTCGGCGAGACCGTCTGCTTTCGAAAGCGCGGCAACAACCTGCTTGCGTGCCCGAAACAAACCGGCTTTCACTGAACCGAACCAAAAGTTGCCTTCCTCGTCGCGAAACGCGCAATGAGCGCCATCCGCAACGATAACGGCCTCGGGTGCGGTTTCGCGCTGGAACAGTTCGCTCCGCATAGAACTCAGATCTGTCAGCCACAGAGCGCCGCGCTTGTCTCTAGAAATTAAGTAGAGGCCTGAGCCGGTCACGAACCGTAGTGCTTCACCAGGCAAAGTTGCCCTGTCGACCGGTACCGGCCGTTGGTTTTCCACCCTAAATAAACGTTTGTCCGGAGAAGAGATAAGCCAGACCGTCCCGTTATCATCCTGTACCACCTTAAGGAAATCCGGCACCGATGCGGTATCGTGCAAGGAATATTCCGTCAATTTGCCATCAACGAAACACCGTGCAATTTTTTGATCTTCGGCCGCGTTCCGGCAGAGCAACTTAAAGCTGCGCCCGCGCCGCCATTCGCTCGCTGTCTCGGAAGAGTCGCCGTCCTGGAGGTTCGAAAATTTACCGTCAGCAAAACGAAAGGTTTCCGGCCCGACTCGTCCCAATATCGCGTTTCCGCCTGCGTCGCCGGTGATCCGAGATACCATGCCGAGTGTCACACCTTCGACCGCGGCGAAACTCTCAAAGCGCCCGGCATGAATCCGCGTGACGCCGTTCTCCTCGGTTCCGGCCCAAAGATCGCCCTGGGCGTCTTCGAATAAAGAAATGAACCGATTGTTGGCGATTCCCGGAGAATTGCTTCGGCTAAAAACCTGGAACCGCGCGCCGTCAAAGCGCGCGAGCCCGTCGGCCGTAGCCAGCCACAAATAGCCGTCGCGGGTTTGCGTCATATCATAAACAGAGTTCTGCGGCAGCCCCGTGTCAGTCGTCCACTGATCGAAACGATACTGAGCTTTTGCCGCCGTAACTCCCAAAGCGAGGCAGAAACAGATCAACAATTTCTTCGATAAACCAGTCACAAATCTAGCTGCGCCAAATAAAAACCGAATTGTTTGGATGAATTGCACTCAACCTTAACTTCTGGAAGGGAAATTGACAAGCTTAATAAATAAAATCAGTTAATGAGCGGAGATCAGTTAACTGATCTGAATGAGGAGTGAACTTTGATCTTAAAGCAATCAGCAAGAGGCATTAGCTAATGACGAATTACAGGTCCAGCTTTGAGATACATCCATTTAGCTTTCCAGCTTTCTTAACGCTGAACCCTTATGCGCGGCGATATGGTCGGTCTTGTCGCTCTTTATTTCATATTGCGGATCATCCTCAGTAGCGTGGTGCGTGTAGCCTTTATGATCGAAGTCTTCCGTGCGCACCTTGATGATATTGCCGCTGACGCGTCCCGCTTCCGAATTCCAGCTCACATGATCACCGACCCTGAATTTATCCGACATTTATCGCCTCCGTTAATTCTTCAAGATATCTCGCTTCTCTAGCCGGTCGCCGCTTGCGCCACAAAAATCTTCGTCCCGGTAGCACAAGGGAAACCTACTCGTTTTTGATCTTTAGCTTAACAATGAATTTTACAACGCCGGATCTTGCGTCGGTCGAGATCGCCAATCGGACGCCGCGTTCTTCGCGCTGGCCTTTATCGACATTGCCGGGTGGGCCGGGAGTGATAAGAAGATTTTTTTCGACTTTCAGGCTTGCGTTCTGCGGCTCGACGATTTCGGCGATAAGACTTGTACCGTCCGGCTGGAATTCAAATAGATTTTTTCCTCTTTCGACGATATTGGTATCCGCATGAAGATACGAAGTTACGGTGCGGTCCTTGTTGGTCGCAGCGGTGTCTTCGATAAGGAATTCGCCGGGCGCGGTAAATTCAAACCGCCGTGTAAACTGCTCGACGCCGACCTCAGGCTCGTATGCGTCGGCAAGTTCCGCAACCAACGAAAGCTTGCCGCTGTCCATTTTTAGATCGCGGATGCGAATCTTGTTCAGCCTATCGTACGAAACACCTGCAAAAGCGTCATGGCCGGTTCCTTCCTTAGCCTGTCCCTTGTCGTCAAAAACGAGGGTGTTGTGATGTTCGGTTCGCGGCACTCCGGCGTAACCGGAATCGCCTGTCAGGTATTTTCCTTTCGACCATATAATAAAACTGCCCGCGTCCGGATGCGCATGTCCCGACGATAATCGCCAGTCTGGAAACATTTTTAATTTTTCAGTCGTCGCGTGGCCTTCCGGCGGGCCTGCCTTAAACGCAAAAGCGGTCGCATCGTCATCCCAACTTGAACGCCAGTAAACGACCTCGTGATCGGGAAAATAATGCCATCGTTCCTGCCGCGCGATCGGGACCGCTTTTATCGTCGGGTTGTACCAGATGAACGTCCAAAACTCCTCGGCATTTACCTGGCCCTTTGATTTTAACCAGTCGGCGACGCCTTGCGCTTCGCCGCTCGCATAGCGCGAGGCGAGATTGTAAAGGATGTTGTAATTCGTCCGGAAATGTCCGTCGATTCGCTCGCGTTCGTAATCTTCGCCTCTATGTTCGCGGGTCAGAGGTCCGGCATATATATCGCCAAAGTCGAAATTAAATTCGCCGCCCGGCAGCGTGGCGTGCGAAACGTATTTGTATGCGAGTTTTAATCCCGGCGTCGTTTCATAAAGATCTTCTCCGGTACAGTGCAGTTGAGCGTCCATGTAGTGCACGAGCCATGGCGTCGAAAAGATCCAGTATTCCATCCCCTCGTAGTAATAACCGTCTTGCGAATAAGTAGCCAAAACGCGATCGTAGATCGCGCGGGAAAGAGCGGCCCAATCTTTTGCATCCGGCGTTTCGCCCATCAACGCATACGCGGTTACGGCGAGCCCGCTGATCGGAATGAACGTATGGTTCTGGCTGTATGCATAGGTCTTGCCGGATCTCGGTTTGAAAAATTCGTACATCAGACGTGCCTGTTTGATGAGCTTTTCGCGATACTTTGTCTTTTCGGCAGCGGTCAGGTCGTTGTATAAGAGATCGTATCCCCAACCCATTCCGTAAAGCAGATGGCCCGCGGCAAGATCGACGTTCGGCTTGTTGAACGAGTAACCCCAGACATCGTACGAAACAGCCGCATCCATATATTTCTTTGCGGCATCGAGATATTTCTTTTCGCCCGTGATCTTATAAACGAAAGCAGCCTCGGCAATGCCGATCCCGACTTCGTTCTGAGCTCGTCTGGCTTCCGCGGGCGGAGGCGCAGGTTCGACCGTCAGAGCGCGAACGCGCGACAGCGCCGTCTGCCACAACGCATTTTGCGTTTTTGTCTTATCCTTTAACTGATCGATCTCGCTTTGTGTCAAAAACACGCGCGGGTGCACGCCTTCGAGTTCCGCCTTTAGGGAAGATCGACGCGTCTTCATCAATTCAACCAACGGGTGTTCGCCCTTTAGTTTCAATGACGCCTTGCGCTCGGCTTCCAATTCCTGCTTGTCCTGACCGAAAGTCAGATTAAACAAACAACAAAAAATAAACAGGATCGAGATAGTGCTCTTGAACATAAAATAAAAGAAATATTGCTTATCGTTTCAGCCAGAGGGCTTAGCTTTTGCATGAAAATGTCCCAATTTGTCCCAACCTGGGACAAATTGGGACAAGATCATTGTTGAAAACAAAGGGTTTAGCTCTTGTCCCACTTGTCCCATTTGTCCCACAGGATTTTTGCTTCGCCCGGGACACGGCTCGGCCGGTCAGAAATTTAAAAGATCACGGGGCTGTCTAAAAAGCCGTTTTTCTGTGTCTTGCTTCTGTGCCTTCTGTGGTAAAAGATTTTAGACCGCAGAACGCTCGGAACATAGAATTCACAGAACAAACACACACAGATCAAAACTTGCTTTTCAGACATCCTCATCTGGTTCCGTTGCCCATAAACCGAAGTTTGTCGGGCTCTACTTATTTTACTGCGGATTGCATAAATAAGAAATAGTTTTATTTATGG
>DATJGV010000178.1:0-26349 GCA_035494575.1 Pyrinomonadaceae bacterium
CACGCCAAACCCGATACTCTCGCCCGACCCGATCGATCCGACACAGCGGTTTCGCTCGCTTGCAGAATACCTCGTCAGCCTGGCAAAACTACGCAGCTATTCACCGACCCTCGCCTATGGCGGGCACGGTGAGCCGGTCACGGATTTTGAAGAGATCTTTAACCGCTACGTCCGAGCGATCGATGACCGTCAGCGAAAGGTTGTCGGATTAGTTTCGAAAACCGGCATTACCGCCTTTGAAACAGCGAAGCTCCTTTTTCCGAATTCCTTCGATCATGACGTGCATCGGTTCCTGGCGATCTCGGAGGCGGTTGCCCATCTCGATCTTGCCGAGAGCGAAGGGAAAATAGCTCTCGAGATCAAGGACGGAATCGAGTTTTATCGCCGATGACTGTCCCCCGTTGTCCCATGCGTGTCCCATCAAGTTGTGGGACACGGAAGTTATTGTAAACCTTAGGTTTAGTACGACTAGACTTTTGTAAAGCCTGTACGTTGGATAGGTCCTATATGACGAATGGGACCTATCGGGTAATAGTGCCGAAGGCAGCACTGTTTATTGTGAGGTTAGCATTACTGATACGCGATACGGTTTCGGTTATCTTGGTAAGATCGGCGAATCCGGGAAGCTGCCGCATGCGATCAGAAACGGTTTTCTCGGCCCACTCGATGCCGTCTTTGCCGCCAAATAGGGTAGCGATGGTGTATTCGGACTCTTTTCGCGGTTTTGCTCCTTGACCGACCGGCTGCCAGAAATGCTCGACCACGAACCGTGCGGTTTTGCGGGCAAATTCGCTATTGCGAAGCTCGATGCGGGCGACGTTTTTGTAAAACTGCGTGTGCGCCGACTCTTCGCGAATAATCCCGTTCAAAATGTGCGTCAATACTGGATGATCGGCGAGTTCGATCAGGCGGCGGTAGCCCTGTGTCGTGGACATTTCGTGTATGGCGCCGAAGGTCATATGTGTCGCCGTAAATTTTCGTCCGATAAGGTTTGTTAGCGTCGTGATCATATAGCTGTTCAGTTTATAAACGCCCGAGACGGACTTTCGCACATTAGCTTGCCATTTCTCGTCGGTTGCAAAACCGGCCTCGTTAAGGAAACGATTCAGCAGATCGCCGTGCGTTTGTTCTTCGACGCTCCAGCGTTCCATAAATTTGCCGATCACCGGGTCGCGTCCTGTCGGCGTCCGCCGAAGCTCGCTGTAATACATATCGGTGAGCGATTCGACATCGCGCATGTACAGCAAAACGGGCACGAATCTTGGGTCGAGCGAATGGTTTTTGACAGTGTTCCAGGGAATGTCTGCAATAAACTCCGGCGTCAGCGCTCGCTGCTGCTTTTCGTACCAGTTCAGGACTTCTTGTTTCGTTTCAAAGGCCATACGCTTTCAATATCTTTTAAACTTGCTGAGCTCGTATATCTTTGCGGCCTCTTGCGTCTTTGCGGAAGATAATTTTCACGAAGATGCCAAGACGCAAAGGAAACAAATTCACCTTTTAGCTGCACAGATATAAAACACTTCCAACGGTTTCAGGGTGATCAATTCCCTTCAAACTGTTTATTCGTTAAATGACCAGGTTCGGATGCAGAAAGCGGCAGGCCGTATTAGTATGAGTGGTGATATGAAATGCTTATTGCTCACGCTTGTTTTGATCGCAACCCCTTTGGCTAATCTATTTGCGCAAACAGAAGACCTTGCCGTTTCGGGCGAGCGACACCTGAAAAACATAAAACAACTGACCTTTGGCGGAGAAAATGCCGAGGCATATTTTTCATTCGACGGAAAGCAGTTGATCTTTCAATCGAAACGCGACGGGCGCGGCTGCGACCAGATCTATTCGATGAATATAGACGGTTCGAACGTAAGAATGATCTCGAACGGTGAAGGCCGCACGACGTGCTCTTATTTTTTTAAGGGCGGCAAAAAGGTCTTGTATTCCTCAACATTCGGCGGTAAGAAAGAATGTCCACCCAATCCCGATTTTTCGCAAGGTTATGTCTGGGCGGTTTATCCGGATTACGAGATCTACACGGCGGAACGTGACGGCAAAAACATCAAGAATTTAAGCAATTCGCCGGGTTACGATGCCGAATCAACGATTTCACCGGATGGCAAAAAGATCGTTTTCACATCGAAACGCGACGGCGACCTCGAACTTTATTCGATGGACACGGACGGCAAGAACATCAAGCGTTTAACGAACGAGATCGGCTACGACGGCGGGGCGTTTTTCTCGCCCGATTCAAAGCAGATCGTCTATCGCGGCTCGCACCCGCAGACACCGGGCGAGGTAAAACGCTACAAGGACCTGCTTGCGCAGCACCTGATAGTGCCGACGACATTTGAGGTTTGGGTGATGAACGCCGACGGTTCGAACAAACGGCAGGTCACAAAGCTGAACGCAGCGTCGTTCGCGCCGTTCTTTACGCCGGATGGAAAGCGGATAATTTTCTGCACAAACTATTTTGCGACCGACCCGAAAAAGCGCAATTTCGATCTCGCGGTGATAAACGTCGACGGAACAGGCCTGGAACGCGTGACGTACCACGAATCCTTCGATGGCTTCCCGATGTTTTCGCCGGACGGAAAAAAACTCGTGTTTGCCTCGAACCGAAACGACGCGAAACCGGGCGATACGAATGTGTTTATTGCGGATTGGGTAGAACACTGACCGGGGCGCGGGCATCGTTGCCTGCATGTGTGCCGCGCCCGCAAACGGCGATCACGTACGTTGTTCGGCCGCTGGCCTCATGCGCGCAAGATGCCCGCGCTCCGAGGAATGCCTTCATAACTTGAAAATCTGAAAAAAATCCTTATTATGCAATGGTACTTTTGTCTTACCCCATAAAAACTTATGGCCTCAATACCATTTTGCAAATTCCACGGCTTCGGAAACGACTATATCGTTATTGAACAATCCCAGGTTCCCGAGGACCTTACACTGCCCGATCTGGCACGATCGATAACGCAACGTCACACCGGCGCGGGATCGGACGGCATTGCAGTGCTTGAAAAACTGGACGGCGCGGGTGCCGACTTTCATTGTGAGATCGTAAACCCTGACGGCAGCGTAGCCGGATTTTCGGGAAACGGCACACGCTGCGCGGTCGCATATCTGCATTACAAAAATATGTGGTCGTACCCTGGCCTGCGGCTGCGAACGAAAAGCGGCGTCAAGAGCTTCAGCCTTGTCGAAGAAACCGCGCCGGGCCATTACTGGTTCGAGTCCGAAATAGGCAAGCCGCGGTTTGCGAGCGACGAAATACCGGTGCTCACCGATCAACGATACGAGTCCGTTATTGACAAGGACCTGGAGCTGGGCGACAAGAAGGTAAAGGTTTCATGCGTAAATGTGGGAAACCCTGTCGCGGTCGTCTTTGTCGATAATTTCGATTTTGATTGGCGCGCAATGGGCAAGGAGCTTGAATCGCACAGCGGATTTCCCGAAAAAGCAAATATCGTTTTTATCCGCGTGCTCGACCGCGAAAATATTGAGATCAAGATCTGGGAACGCGGCGCGGGCGAAACCTCGTCGTCCGGCACATGCTGCGCCGGCGCGGCCATTTTGACGGCGTTTACGGGCCGCACCGAGCGGACCGTTTCGGTATTGACCGAGGGCGGGACGACCGAGATACATTGGCGCGACGATGACGAAATGATCATCACCGGCAGCGCCGATCTTTCCTATTGCGGCGAGTGGCCCGTTTAGTTGCCGTTCTTGAGATATTTTTTCGGGATCGGATTTTCGGGCGATTCTGCCTGCCAATATATGGTCACGACCCACCACCGCTTGCCGTCATTCAAAAGTTGAAAGCTGTTTATGCCCCGCGCAAAAGGTGTTTTATCCGACAGGCTGTGGAACGATTCGTAGGTTGAGAAAACGTGCGCGATGTTGCCGTACATCTCAACGCGTCGCGCCTTTTCACGTTCGAAAAACCCCTCTTTAGCAAAAAACGGTTCGGCACGTTGACGATATTCGTCCGGCGTGTACGTTCTGGCTCCGATAACTCCGCTTTGGGCGTTCTTGCCGGTCGGTATGAGGCGGGCACCGCTTACAAAAAGCGAATTAAAACGGTCCCAATCGCGCGTCTTTCCGGCATCGCCCGAGATCACGTCATAGACCGACTTCATAATGGAGTCGAGCGAAGAAACGTCCGCCGGATCTGCCTCTTTTGCCGTTTGTGCCATAGCCGGTTGAAAAGTGAACAGAGCGAGCAGGATAAGGAAAAGTGTTGTTTTCATAGCTGGTTATTACGAGACCCGGATCGGATGGTTTCAGATTTTATCGAAGGTCGCCCGACCTCTTTTTCAAAAAATAATTAAGAATTTTTAATTTATAATTCATAATTAAATTTGGAAATATTAGCGTTGATCGATCCGGTTCTTTAATGTATCTTGCAACTCCGGCGAGAGCTTATCAAAAAAGATATAACCCGTTTTCTGTTCGATAGTCCGGACGCTCGTTCTGTATTTTCGCCAGTTATCATCACGGATGCCATCAATGTCAGGCATATCGACCGCTATTACACGGGTGTTTTCGTTTATGTCAGATAACGAGCCTCCCGCCGGCAGCACGACGATTATTTTCCAGCAGTTGGTAGGCACGGTTACCTTGTTCTTTAATCTGCCCGCATCGCCGTAAACGCCGGCGATAGTGTAAAGATCGGCACCGCGTCGCACCATCGCCCGTGCGTAAGCCTCTAGCTTTTGCCATACAAATTCGTTTACGTCAGCGGTCTGCGGGACGATATTCGTCATATAAAACGTCTCTGCGTTTTCGTCCGGTTCGCCAAAGCGGTCAGCACTCGGCACCATGTGGCCGCGCTCGTAACCACTGCCTGTATAATCGGAATGAACGACGCGTGCGAACCCGACGGGCAATCTCGGATCGGGTTGAAAATTTGGCCGCTCCAACCGTTGGCCAAGATCGTCGCGCGTCGTCCGCCACGCGATCCAGTTGAGCGTTCCCCGGCTGTTGTTATATGAAAGGTTGTATGACCGGCCGACAATAAGATAATTGTCGCGGTTTTTCGCGTCGGCGGTTGCCTTTGACGGATTGCCGAGCAACAAATTGCCGCTTTCCGGGGCCGTCGGGGCCGTGGCTGCATTTGCCTCTTGCTTTTGCTCATTATTGAGTCTCTCGGCAATGCGTTCGCATCCGCCCAGGCAAAGAATTGCTAAGAGAACAGCGGCACAACGAAATTGAACATAACTTCCCAGGTTCATAAAGATCGGCAAACTTCTATCACCAAAAGCATATCAAACGATATTGCCGTCCGCCTCACGCAGATGCGGCTTTTGTATTATTTACGTTAAAATGAAAATGATGAGCGAAAAGGCACACATCACGGGCCTTTCGCCGCATGAGCTCGCCGATATGGTCGAGCAAATGGGCGAACCGCGTTACCGCGCAAAACAGCTTTTCCGGCAGCTGCACAGCCGGCGTTTGCTTGGTTTTGGCGAGATGACCGATCTGCCAAGAGCATTTCGAGCAAAACTGGAAGAGGCTGCAAATGCCTCGACGCTCACCGTCGATTCGCGTTACGTCTCCGAAGACGGCACGCGCCGATTTTTGATGAGAACGCAAGACGGACGCCCTGTCGAGACCGTTTTCATCCCGACCGAAGGGCGCGATACGATCTGTTTTTCGTCGCAATCGGGCTGTCCGCTGAAATGCGATTTTTGCCTGACGGCGAAGCTTGGCCTTCTCAGAAATCTAACAACCGGCGAGATCGTCGAGCAGATAATTATCGTGCTGAACGACGTTTACGGCGTCGGCGCGGAGACGCCGCACGGCACAAATCTGGTCGCGATGGGCGCGGGCGAACCGTTTCTGAATTTTGAGAATTTGATCAAGGCGCTCGAGATCATGTCCGCTGAGGACGGGCTATTTATTGTGCCGGGACGAGTGACCGTTTCGACCGCCGGCATCGTGCCGAAGATACGCGAATTTACAGATCTCGAACGCCGTCCGAACCTGGCGATCTCGCTTTCCGCAGCCAACGACACGCTTCGCGATAGGCTGATGCCGATCAACAAACGCTGGAACATCGACGAACTGATGATGGCGGCAAAAGAGTTTGAGAAAACGCTGAAACGCGGCGAGCGGTTCACGTTCGAATATGTGCTGCTCGGCGGTGTTAACGACTCGGTCGATGATGCCGAGTCACTCGCCGATCTGATAAGCAGATACAAATTCAAACGCGTAAAAATCAATCTGATACCGCACAACGCCGCCGAACAGCTTGATTATCATCCGCCGGACGCGCGTCAGGTCGAGCGGTTCAAAGCAGTGCTCGAATCACGCGGCGTGTCGGCTTATGTGCGACGGCCGCGCGGGCGCGACATTTACGCGGCTTGCGGACAGCTTGCTGCGAAACAGGAGCCAAATCTGGTCCAGATCGCTGTAAACGTGAAAATGTGAAAGAGGAAAAATGAAAAAAGGATGCAGAGATAGCCGCGTAGCGGCAGTTGAATTTAGCCGTGGCTTTCAAGCCACGGATGAGGAACCAGGCATTCTGTCGCGTAGCGACTAATGATATGCCAAATTATTTCAAGCGTCGCTGACGCGACGCGGGGTTTATCGATACTTGCTTTGCCACCGTGGCTTGAAAGCCACGGCTAGATTCATATAGCCACTACGTGGCAGTTTCAGGAAAACTTGATTTGGTAAGATTCAGCGTAACTTTTACACTTTTTCCATTTTCCACTTTTTAATTTATGGAAATTCTTATCCTCGGCCTTATCCTGGTTGCACTGATGGTGTGGGCCTCAACTAAGATCAAAAAGAATGTCGCCCAAGCCTACGAGCGCGAGGTCATCGACAATGCGGATTTTTCGCTCGTAAAACCCGACGGTTTTCTGCACGTATTAAATGGCGACCCGAAATTTGCCTTTGAGGCTTACTCAAAGGAATTCGGCAAGGATGAAAACAACGGCGTTCGCCAGGCGAGGGCTACGATACGGCATATTGAAAACACAACCGCTAAAAAGGTCTCAGATGACGCGCGCCGGAATTTGTCGGAACCTGAAACCGAAGGCAGTTATGTCAGCGGGTTAAAAAGCGAAGGGGATGCCGTGTTTGAGATCTTTCATAAGATAATCGCCAAAAACGGCGGTGTTTTCGATCTCGAAGTTTCGGTTTTGCATGACTATGCCGACGAACAAACGGCGAACGTCCACGAATTGCTTGACAGCTTTCAGGTTAAGTAAAAACATCCAAAGCGGCCTCGCGGCCATCAAAGAAGTACTTTTTATGAAACGATTTTTGTTATTTTCTTTCACGCTCGGGGTTATTTTATTCGCCGCAAACCTGCTCGAAACACAAGCTCAAACCGTCAACGGTTCGATCGGTAACGGCACCGTCAAACGCGGCGGCGCGACACGCGCTTCGATCGTAATCGATATCCCGAACGGCCTGCACGTCAACTCAAACCGGCCCAGCAGCCAGTATGCGATCGCGACCAGCGTCAAGGTCAGCGGCAGCGGCATCAAGGTCGGCGCGGTAAATTATCCGCGAGGACACAACCGCAAATTCGAATTTTCCGAACAGCCGATCAACGTTTATGAGGGCCGCGTTGCGTTCCCCTTCAACGTCACCGTTCCGCCGAATTTTAAGGGGAATACGGTCAAGGTGCGGGCTGTCGTCCGTTACCAGGCGTGCACGAACGAGGTTTGTTATCCGCCAAAGAACAAAGAGGTGACGCTTACGGCGCGCGTCCGCTAAGCGAAAAGCCGTCGGGCACAAATTCCAGAGCAATTAACTCGCCGTCGCCGTCCCGCGAATTGTTCGTGCGTTGAAAAGTTATCACGACATTTGCGGCAAGCCGCGAACCGCCGCAAAGGAGCGGAAGCTGCGAGGCTCTTGGTGAAAACCACGAGACGCTGACGCTTTCGGGTGACGCGGAAAAAAGTTTAAGCTGTTTTCCGCCCGTCGCTGCGGTGACCACCACCGAGTTGTTGTCACAGTCGATCTTTTCCAGCACACCTGTCTCTCGTGATTCACCCGTACGGACGGCTCGCAATTTTGCTCGGATCGCGGCCCAGCGTGCTTCGGGTTTTAGATCTTCTACCGCTCCGGTTTTTCGCGCCGGATCATCCTCGACAACCACGGAACGAGCGCTTGCCAGTTCCTCAGGCGATTTCAGAACAAAAAAATCCGGGACAAAGGAAATCGACGTCAGCAGCGGTTTGGCCCCGGGTGAAGCCGGCGGACGAAAGGCGATAACCGCAAGCGTTTTTGCAAAGCTTACGCCGCAATCGATCTGAAACGAATTTTCGCCTTCGAGCAGGACTGCCATGCGAAGACTTGTAAAATCGCGGCTTGTCATCGCGTACGTTTGTCCTTGTGACCGGACGGCGTAGCTGATCTCACCATTCGAACACGATACGCTCTCGATGGTTCCGACGATTCGATCTTCATCCGGACGCGGCCTTTCCAGAATTATATTCAGATTATTTATTTGACGGTTCAGCTCGATCTGGTCAAGATCAGCCTGCGTCAGCCACGACCGTTTCAGTACGATCAGCGACTGCGTCCATGGCGATCGCACAACAGGGCTGCTGTCGATCACCAAACGAGCTTTTACGTAATCGCCGATGGTTTTTAATACCGACTCGGCATCGGCACGGACGGTTTCGTCGGCGGTCTCTTTTAAAAGGTCAGCGGCAATTTTTTTTGCCTCATCGTACTTGTCCTGTGTTAGCAGGACCTGCGCAAGCAGTATTTTAAATTCGTCCGTTTCGGGCTTGAGTGTAATTCCCTTTTTCAGCAGAGCGACAGCTTCATCACGGTTTTCGCCGTTAACAAAATCGATAAAAGCCAGCAGGTGGTAATTTTCGGCAAAGCGCGGCGCGAGGTTGATCGACGCCTCCAGCGCGTCGCGCATCACTTTTGTCTCCTCTGGTGAATACTTACCAATCTTTCCGTCTGCGCTTGCTTTTTCGTGGCTGACGGCATACGCAAGGTTAAAAAAGGCGATAAAATTCGTGCGGTCGCGCTCGATCGCCCTTTCAAGCAGTACCTTCGCCTCGGTAAATTTCCCCCGTCGGATAAGCAGTGAACCGAGGGCTCCGCTTGCGACCCCTGTCGGGTCGCCTGCCGCAGCGGCCCTTCGCAAAAAAGGTTCGGCCTCGTCTCGCCTCTCGCCGTGAGCAAGCAGATCGCCCAGATAGGCATCAGCATTCGAGATCGGACGTGCTGTCACGCTCACGTCCGGAGATATTCTTTTCGAAAGCGTGATAGTTGTTGCCGGTAACGACGGTTGCGCGATGTAAGCAGCAAGCGCTGTTTGTAATGAACCGTAATCGATCTGGAAAGCTCGCTTTAGATCGTCTTCCGTAGCTTCCTTGTTTCCAAGCAGCGTCAAAAATCTATCAACCGGCCGCCCCGCTCTTTCGCTCTGCATTAGATAATGCACAATGACCCACGCCTGTGCGTAAAACAGCTCGCGCGAGGCGTCATCCTGTTTTTGCAATGCATTTGTATCGGTCGCAAAAAACGTCTTAAGAGGAATAAAGGTGTTTCGCCGCAGCCGCCGCATGCGATCTTCAAGCGGCGCTCCAAGCAAGACTTGTTGGCCGTCGATAACCTGCAGGGTTTCAAAATATTGAGCCAGCCCTTCGTCAAGCCCTCGCGGCAGATCGGTTCTGTCAGTATTTGAATGAAGCAGATAGTGTGCGTATTCGTGAAAGATCGTTCGATACGGATCGCCCCTGCTCGCGTTTATCGAGACTGCGACATAGTCAACATCGTCACCGCCGAGAAAGTATCCGGCAACGGCATCGTCGGGTGTTCCGTCAGTTCTCCTGGGTTTGAACGGCCTGTACGACAGATCATCTTTAAAAACTACAACCCGTACCGGCACGCCTGCGTCGAGCTTGAGAGCCGGGAACAACTGCGAAACGGCGTCACGAAATTGCTCAAGCCGCACGACAACATCGCGCATCGCGGGCTCCGTTGCGTTTCCCACAACGAAAAAGTTCTTTGACTTGATGCTCGTCCAGCTTTCGGCCGCATGAGTGCACGTGCTCACGCTAATGCACAGGAGCAATGCATAACCTCCGGCGATGATCGATGTTCGAAAACTCACGAAACGTTCCTCACCCGGGAAAATTTTCGCCGATCAATTCCTTCCGATAACCGACAACAGACGTCCCGTTTTCCCGTATTTTTTCTTTTCGATGCGGTATGAGAAGAAAAGGTCGGTACGTTCCATCGTACAAAACGGCGCGGTGAAGATATTTTTCTCCTGGACGCCGGCCACAGTCAGCTGGTCTTTATTCGCTCGATGCAGGTCGATGAACGCATGATCCGCGCGGGTCGGAGTGAAATATTTTCCGCTTGTGGAAAAGTTTTTCGCGAACGCGTCGATCACGTCCTGTCCGATCTCGTAGCTCTTGCATGTTGCCGCCGGGCCTATCGCGCAGGTCAGATCTTCGGGGTTTGTTCCGAATTCTTCTTTCATTTTCCCGACCGCCTTTATGACGATCGACTCAACAGTGCCGCGCCATCCGGCGTGAATTGCCGCAAACGCTCCCCTTACCGGATCGCCCAGCAAAACCGGCACACAATCGGCAGTTTTGACACCGGCCAAAATTCCGGAAAGGTCCGAAACGAGGGCGTCAGATCTCTCTTCGGTGTTCGCCGCGTCGTCTAGCGTCCGGACCGTTTTCACATCGTCGCCGTGCACCTGCCACACGGTCGTAAGCAAATAGTTTTCGTCAAAAAGCGACAAAAAGCGCCGGCGGTTCTCACCGATATTTTCAGCCAGATCCTCGTCGAAACCGGCTAAATTCAAGTCATTCTCGGGAAACGGCGAAACGCCCCCCAGCCGCGTCGAAAATGCGTTTGCGAACCCCTTTTCTTCGAGCGGACGGCAAATTAGCGCTTTAATGCCATTCTTTTCTCGCCAATAGAAGCCGGTTTCGGTTAAAATCTGTTTGTCAGGATTTAAAGAAAACCCATCCGGTTCCGACAGCTTCGGGCTCATGATCGTATCCATCGGCATCGACATTGTTGAAGTTTATCGCATACGCGAAACTATGGCTAGAACTCCGCGTTTTGCCCAACGCGTCTTCACGCTTGCCGAGCGAAATTATTGCGATGCGAAAGAAGCGGCAGCGGCGCAGTCGTACGCCGCGCGTTTTGCTGCCAAAGAAGCATTCCTGAAGGCATTAAAAACCGGCTGGAGCGGAAAGATAACCTGGCACGATATCGAGGTCGTTTCGGACGAGAACCGCGTCCCGTCGCTCAAAATAAAAGGCGAAGCGCTCGGCATTCTGGCGAACCTCGGCGCCGAGCAAATCCACCTCTCAATGTCTCACACCACCGAACACGCCGTTGCTCAGGTTATCTTGGAACGAATTAACGAAAAATAATTATTAATGCATAATTAAGATTTGGAAAATAGCTGATCTTTATAGTCCCGTCTGGCGACGACCTTAACTTTTTCACGCCAATTTTGGTGAAGCTCCCATCGCCACATTTCGATCTCGGGCACGAGCATTCGTGCAAAAAATTCAAAGTCTCGATGAAAACTCAGCGCCGGCGCGGCGATATAAACAAGCGCAGGTTTGTCCAGGATGTACGCATCGCCGAACGCCCTGATCGCCCGCAGATTTCCGCTTCGTCGCTGCAGCTCGATCTTTCGCCAGTAATCCGCCGCCTGGAACACGGCTTCGCGATCCGGCGTAGTTTTTAACTCGATAATGACGAGCCGCCCGTCGCGCCTGAGCGCCAGCAGATCGATTTTGTCGCTCGACGCTCGAAACTGATTATAGATCGGCGACAGGATCACGTTTGCGTCGAGCAGCTTTATGTTTTGCCTCAAGATAGCTTCGAGCCACGCTTCGGGCGCCGCTCGGTAAAGCTCGTGGCGCTTATTCGCCGCACCCGGCCGGCGATGGCTTTCAAGATCCCCGATAAGCTCAATGAGCGTTTGCCACGATGCGTCGTTCAGCACTCGCTTTTCTTTTTCTGTGCCAAACCAGGCCTTTTCCGTACCGAGCATCGACCTCACGCGTGCGAAAGGCAGTCCAAGAAACCGCAGCGTCTCACCCTGCTTTGAATAGATAACGTCGATCTTTTCAGACGACAGAGCAATGATCCGCTGCGCCGTTTCGGATGGAAACGGGACGTGCGGCAGTGACAATTTTCGCGGCCGTTCGCGCCACAGATCGCGAACTTTTTTCGTCGGCAGCTCCGCAATTTCCGGCGGTTCCTTAGTTCGTTTGATCTCGAATATCTTTATCGAATTTTGCGCTCCTGCCGTCAGAAGCGCGAGCAGCTTCCGCAGGTTTTTAGCTGAACGCTTTTCAGCAGCGATGTAAACCTCGCCGACCGGTTCCTTCTTGCGTAACGCAAGCCGTTGCTGCCATAAAATGGCACCGGTCAGCAACGACTCGTGCGTCATCGTGCCCGAAACATCGGCCATTGCCGCGCTGAATTTTTGCGCGCCTGTTTTGGAAAAAATATGCGCGAGACGTCCGTTTTCGGCCGACAGCTCGACGCGAACGATCTTCGTTCCCGGCTCAACAGCCTTAATTAATTCGGCGATCTCGTTCGCTTTTTTCAGCCGCGCAAGCTCTACCTCGGCCGCAAGCATCGCTGCCGGCTCGCGCGGAACCAGCCTAAGCGTTTCGCGATTTTTTCCAAACGCACCGGCAACGTCGAGGACGATCTCGCCGCTGACGTGCTCCGCGTTGTTCAACCGCCATGTGTGAAAGCCGAGATCATCGAGAAATGAAAAATGTGTACGGTCATCGGTGGTCGTAACATCGATCTCGTCACTGCGAACCGGAAAAGTTTTCCCGTTTTCTCTGACAATAAGCCACTCGAAATGTTTATCGAATATTTCTCGCAGGCCTGGGTGGGAAATTTGAGATTCTACCATTTATAGTTTTCGGCGAAAAATTTGATCATGGCTTCCGACCAGTCGGCGTAGCCTTTTTCGGACGGGTGAATACCGTCGGCGAAAAACCCTTCGGTAACTGATCTCGGTTGGTGATAATAAAAAACGCGGTCCATCGCTGCTGAAAATTCGCGGATGTTCGCGTCGTGCAGCCGCGACAATCGCCACAGGAGGAATTTGATCGGCTGGGGGAGCGCAGGCGACAAGTTTATCATCGGACAATTTGTGACAAAGATCGTTGCTGACGGATTTTTCTCGCGCAGCGTTGTGATCAATTCGATCATATCGCGCCGCCATTTTCGCGGGCTGCTTAGCTTTAGAACGTCATTGCCGCCGATGCCCAGCAGAACATAATCGAACGGTTCATCAGGCGTTTGCGGCACAAGTTCGTCGAGCGTCTGCCGCGCGGTCACGCCGTTTTTGCCTATCACGGTCCATTGCACGCTGCGATCGATTTGATCGCCCAAGCGCCGCGCAAATTGTCCGGTCAACGCCAGGTCGTGCGTTCGGGCGCCAAGTCCGGCGACGGTCGATTCGCCTATAACGAGCAGCCGCGCCGGTTTGTCGCCATTTCCTGTAACCCCGGTTGTGTCACCGCCTGCTCCCGGCAAAACACCAACCCGCCGACGCGTATACTGTCCCTGCAGATATAAAAATGGCGCGAACGGGAGTATGACGATGCCGCTAACGATATAAATTGCTTGCCAAAACCACAGATTCATCTAACTACTATTCGTATAAACCCTTATGTTAAAATTTAAATACCCGAATGCGTTTGTCAAATCCGTGTAAATTTTTTCCGGTGATCGCAGCTTTGTTGTTATTTTTGCCCGCATGCCGGTTTTGGCAAACCGCCGATAAGCCCGCGTCGCTCATTGGCGAAGCCGCAAACGAGCTTCCCTTTTCAACAAAAGCACCCGACGTTTTCCAAACACGCGTCATCGTAACAGCAGGCGCCGTGACGCAGAAATATTTTATCGCCCGGTCCGGTGAACGCTGGCGGACGGATTATTCGGTCGGCGGGCCCGACGAGAGCTCCATAATCTATAACGGCGGCGAGTATTACGTTTCGTTTCCGGAAAAAGTGTATGCGGAAAAGACCGTTGTGCAAGGCGAAAGACCGGCGCCTGACGATATTATGAGCGACCTGCTTTACCATAAACCGTTTGCGGATTTTGAAAAGATCGGCCGGGAAAATAACATAACAACATACAAGGTAAAATTCGACGATTCCGCGTCGAGCGAGGCGCTTGTTTATGTGAACGATGATTTCGGCATGCCCATAAAACAGGAATATTACAGCATTAATGGCGATCGGCGAACGCTTGAATATTCGGTCGAGCTCCAGGATCTCAAGTTGGCGGCTGGCGACGATCTTTTTACGATCCCGAGCGTATTTAAGAAAGTGTCGACACAGGAATTTTTGCGAGATCGGGCCTTGTCAGCACGATCGGATTAGGTGGACAATTCCTGTCAGTACCACCTGCGTTAGCCGGTGGTTAAACCTAGCCGCACCATTTGTTATGAACACATCAGAAGCAGTCAAAACCATTTCCGAAGCCCAGAAACAAAAAGCCGCAGCGTTTTTGCAGGCAAATCCGGTCGCCCAGATGGTCGGAATGAAGCTTGTCGACATCGCACCCGGCGAAGCTGTTATTTCGTTCGAGATGCGCGATCAGCTAAGACAACCACACGGCATTCTGCACGGCGGCATAACGGCAACGCTGATCGACACGGCAATGGCCTTTGCGGTTGTTACCGAACTGACCGAAGGCGAAAAGGCTTCGACGATCGACCTGACAATACATTATCTGCGGCCGCACACCGAAGGGACGGTGACTTGCACGGCAAAGGTCGTCCGAGCCGGTAAACGGATCTTTACATTGTCCGCCGAAGCCGTAAACGGCAAAGGCAAACTGATCGCAACGGCGATCTCGACGTATACGAAGGTGTAAATGGTAAATTGTTAACGGTTAATTGCATTTCGTCATGTCGTCGGAAATTTGACGCGTTGATTGCAATCTATCAAAAACACTGCTGACAGAAAACGATTAACAATTAACCATTAACAATTAACGAATACATGGAACCGCTAAAAAAATTCGCACGTTATTTTGCGCCTTATAAATGGCATATCGCCGCGGGCATATTTTTTATACTTTGCTCGATGGCGTTTGGCCTGCTAATTCCATTTCTCGTCGGAAAGGCGGTCGACGATCTCAGCCACGAGGTTACCTGGAACAAAGTGTTTTATTACCCGCTCGTTATCCTCGCGGTAAACGCCTCAAGCGGTGTGTTTCTTTTTCTCCAGCGGCGTCTGCTGATCAATACGTCGCGACATATCGAATTTGACATGCGTGAGTCCTTCTACGCCGCGCTTGTCGATCAGCCGCTCGAATATTTTCACAACAACCGCGTGGGCGATCTTATGGCACGCGCCACCAACGATCTTGCCGCTATACGGCAGATCGTAGGGCCCATGATCTTGTACAGTTTTCAGGCGATCTTTGCGCTGTGTATCTCGCTGCCGATCATGCTCAATATTTCGGTGAAGCTGACGCTGCTGCTGCTAATTCCGATGCCGCTTGTGTCCTTGACGGTCAAATACCTCGGAGCCCAGATACACACGCGGTTTGAAAAAATTCAGGGATTTTTCTCGGACATAACCGCTCGCACGCAGGAAAACCTGACGGGCGTCCGCGTCGTCCGTGCATACGCTCAGGAAGATGCCGAGATCGACGAATTTCAAAAGCTCAATTGGGATTACGCCGATCAAAACCTGCGCCTCGTCAAATTTGCTGCCGCGATGCGGCCGCTGCTCTTTTTCTTTATCGGGCTGGGCTTTGTGATAATCGTTGCTGTCGGCGTGCCGATGGCTGTTCGCGGCGAGATCACCGCCGGCGATTTTACGGCATTCATTCTCTATCTCCAGCGAATGATCTGGTACCTGATCGCCCTCGGCTACGTCGTCAATTTATACCAACGCGGCACGGCTTCGCTAAAACGCTTTAACACGATCCTTGAGGCTGAACCGACGATCAGAGACGAACCCGGCACGCACGAACAGCCGCCGATAAAGGGAAAAATTCAGTTTCGCGATCTGACGTTCGCCTACAACGGCAAACCCGTGCTCGAAGACATCGACCTGACCATCGAACAAGGCAAAACAGTCGCGTTTGTCGGCAAAACCGGCAGCGGCAAATCGACACTTGTCAGCCTGATCCCGCGTCTGCTCGACGCACCCGACGGTAGCGTTCTGGTCGATGACAAACCCGTCCGAGAATATCCGATCGCGCAGCTTCGCCGAGCGATCGGCTTTGTCCCGCAGGAGACTTTTTTGTTCTCGGACACGCTTGCGAACAACATCGCTTTTGGTGTAGATGACCAACCGCCGAGACGCCGGGACGCCGAGGCTTTGTTGAACGGTGATACCAAAGATAAAGGGGATAAAATGCCCGCGGGAAAATCGAAAACATCCCTTTCATCCCCTTCATCCATGTTAATTCGCGACTCGGCCTCCCCGCGTCCTGGCCGCGGGATCTCCGTTGAAAAATCAGCGGAGATCGCCGGTCTCGCCGAGGACATTAAAGACTTCCCCGACAAATACGAACAGCTTGTCGGCGAACGCGGCATCACGCTGTCGGGCGGCCAGAAACAGCGCACGGCGATCGCCCGCGCCGTAATGCGCGACCCGCGGATCCTAATCCTCGACGATTCGCTTTCCGCGGTCGATACCTACACCGAAGAAAAGATCCTTCACAATCTCCGCGATGTGCGGCTTGACCGCACTACGCTGATCGTGTCGCACCGCGTATCGACAATTCGCGACGCGGATCTGATCTGCGTCTTGCACGAAGGCCGCATGATCGAACGCGGCACGCACGACGAACTGCTCCAACTTGACGGCGAATATGCCGCTCTTTATGAACGGCAGCTTCTGGAGGAAGAGCTTGACGCGACGGATTAGTTGAAGATTGCTTTGGGCGGCCCTGTTGCCTAAAATTTCACCCTAAAATACTATCTTTATTAATGAAGATCTTTCACGGCTTGGAAAATGCAAACATCCTGCGGCCCACGGTTTTGACGCTCGGTGTTTTTGACGGGCTTCATCTCGGACATCAGCGGATAATGCAAACGGTCGTCGAACGGGCAAAGGCGGTAAACGCCGTTGCGACCGCGATAACGTTTGACCCGCATCCGCGCGCCGTTCTTCATCCCGAATCGGCTCCGCCGCTGCTCCAAACGCTTGACCAGCGTCTTGCGAATTTTGAAGTTCTGGGCATCGAACAGGCAATTGTCATCGCTTTTGATCGTGAATTTGCAGCCCAGCCCGCCGAAGACTTTCTAACAAACATTGTTCATGACCGGCTTCATGCAAAGGAGGTTTATCTCGGTAAAGGTTTCGCGTTCGGAAAAAACCGCGGCGGAAATATAGATCTGCTGCGAAAAATGAGTAAAGAGCTTGGATTTTTTGCCAACGAGGTTGAAGAGGTAACACTTCGCGGAAAACGAATAAGCTCGTCAAAAATTCGCCGCCTGCTTTCGGAGGGCCGCGTAAACCTTGTTCGCCGAATGCTTGGCCGTCCGTACGGCGTTGAGGGAGTGATAATTCGCGGTAACCGACGCGGGCATACGATCGGTTTTCCGACCGCAAACCTGCATCCGCATAATCGCGTTATTCCAAAATTCGGCGTTTATGCGAGCGCGACCCTCGTCGGCGGCGTTTGGCGACGCAGCATAACAAACATCGGCGTTCGGCCGACATTCGAAAACCAGGCGGAACCGTCAATTGAAACATATCTTTTCGATTTTGACGGCGACCTGTACGGCGATGTGCTGCGCGTCCGCTTTCTGCACCGAATACGCGACGAACGCAAGTTCAGCGGTATTGACGAACTAAAGTCGCAGATCGAAAAGGACTCGCGGCGGGCGTTGAACTATTTTGGTCACAAAGGCGTACAGAATACGCTGGAGATATTATAGAACTGGTACAAAGTGTCGACTCGTATTAGCATCGAAGTTAACTGCCTTTTTTAGAACGTCCAGGCAGTGAAGGTGTGAAATACAAATGATAAAGTCCGCAAACACGCGGACTTCTGTTTTAGATAGTAAATGAACGAAGTAGCAAACAATCAGGGATTAGCCGTTCGTGAAAAGCCGATCGAACCGATCAATGATCCGGGCAGTAACGGCCACGCGGTCATTGCGACGAAGGACCTCGCGATCGCAAAGCTGGTGTCAAAAGATCAGCGGGCCGACGAGGAAAGGTTTCTTGCGGCTGAGGAAACGTCGGTCGCAAGGCGATATCAGGGCATCCGCAACTATTTGCGGCTTTTTGAGGTTTCCCGTGTGATCGGCCTGCTCTCGCTCTATCTCTATCTTGACCAGTATGACCTGCACCATGCTCATCATCTGAAACACGCCAAGGCTCGGTTGGAAAGGGCGATGCGGCTCACGCGGCTGGCCGTGTATGGTGAAAAGCTCTACGGCATCCGGATGTGGTTTTTCCATATTTTTATGCTGTTTCTGCGGCGTCTCTTTCTTGGAAAAGTCGTAAACCGCGAAGCCAACCAGGAAAAGCAGGCTGTTTGGCTAAGGGAAAAACTCATTGAGCTCGGGCCGACGTTTATCAAGATCGGTCAATCGATGGGAACTCGCGCCGATCTTCTGCCTCTGCCGTTTGTTAAGGAGCTAGGCACACTGGTTGACGAGGTCCCGCCATTTCCGAACGACATCGCTTTTGCACGCATAGAGCGCGAACTCGGCAAAAAGATACATGAGGTCTACGCCGAATTTGAGATCGAGCCCGTCGCAGCTGCTTCGCTTGGACAGGTTTACCGTGCAAAACTGCACACGGGCGAAGAGGTTGCCGTAAAGGTCCAGCGACCCAATTTGGAAGCGATAATAAAAGGCGACGTTGTCATTCTAAAAAAGGTGGCGCGGTTTGCCGAACGCTTTCCACAGCTTAACGAAAATGCCGATTGGGCCGGCATGCTTCGCGAATTCGACGTAACGATCCATGAAGAAATGGATTATGCCGCCGAGGGTCACAACGCCGAAAAATTTCGCGAAAATTTCAAAAACTGGACGAACATTCACGTTCCCAAAATTTATTGGCACGCGACGACCTCAAAAGTGCTGACGATGGATTTTATCCACGGCACCAAGGTCATCGATCTCGAAGAGCAACGGCGGCAGAACATCTCGCCCGAAAAGGTGAACCGCCTGCTGATAAAAACCTATCTGAAGCAGCTTCTTGAAGACGGTTTTTTCCACGCTGACCCGCATCCGGGCAATCTGCTGGTAATGCCGGACGGAAGGCTCGCGTTCTTCGATTTCGGCATGGTCGGCCGCATCACCCCCGAGCTGCAGGCAAAAATGATCGATGCTTTTTTCCATGTTGTGGGAAAAGACCCTGCCGGCATCGCGCAGGACCTGATCGATCTTGATTTTCTCAAGCCCGGAACAAACCCGAATGTCGTTCGGCCGGTAGTTGAAAGGATGTTCGAGTTCCACCTGAATCTGAAGCTCAAAGAAGTCAATTTCAAAGAGCTGACATACGACTTGGCCGACGTGATGTATGATTATCCGTTTCGTCTGCCGTCCAATTTTACCTACATAATGCGGGCTCTGATGACGCTCGAAGGCATCGGTATCGTCACCGATCCCGAGTTTAATTTCTTTGAAACGGCGAAACCGTATGCAAAGGAATTTATGCTCCGCCGTGAAGGCAAGGATTTTCGTAAGATGTTCGTAGATAAGCTGTTGGGCCGCGACAACAATGGCAAGATCGATTGGGACCGCACGTGGAAACTCGCTAAAATGGCATTTAGGACCGTTTTGAATTCCGGAAAATAGATGGAGATTTCCCTTCCAATCATGCCGCACGCAGGCGGGCGCGACGCCAATCCGACGATCGCCCGCGCTCGCAGGCTGGTTCTGGAACACGGGTGGAATTCGACTTCGTTTCAGATCGTAAATCCCGGTATCAAACGCTGGTTTTCTGCCGAAGGCGACGCCGTCGTGGGTTATGTAACCGGCGGCCGCGGCCGCGTTCGCGTTGTCGCCGGTGCTCCGGTCTGCGAGAAGGAAAGGCTGACCGACGTCGTATCCGAGTTTGAAACCGATGCGGTAAAAGCAGGCGAAAGGGTATGTTATTTCGGCGCCGAGGAAAGGCTCGAATCGATCTACGCCCCGAGGCGCGATCATTCGAAATTCCTGATCGGTGCCCAGCCGACGTGGCATCCTAAGAATTGGGCTGCGATCGTTGAGCATCACAGATCTTTCCGGGCCCAATTGAACCGTGCCAGGAATAAAGGCGTAACGGTCACCGAATGGCCGCCGGAAAAAGCTCGCGAGCACCCAAAATTGCAGGCTTGCCTGAATGCGTGGCTTGGATCCAAGGGCCTGCCGCCGCTGCATTTCATGGTCGAGCCCGACACGCTTTCACGGCTGCAAAACCGGCGCGTCTTTGTCGCAGAGTGTAATGGCGGCATCCTGGGATTTGTGGTTTTGTCACCAGTCGCAACGCGTAACGGATGGTTGTTCGAGCAGTTTCCGCACATTCCCGGAGCTCCGAACGGTACAGTCGATCTGATGATCGACACGGCAATGAGCACGCTCGCTGATGAGGCTTGCGAATATGCAACGCTCGGCATCTCGCCGCTTTCAAAACGTGCCGACATTCCTCATTTCGACAATCCCTTGTGGCTTCGCGTTTTGCTTGCGTGGATGAGAAAACATGGACGACGTTTTTACAATTTTGACGGCCTTGATGCATTCAAAGCAAAGCTTCGGCCGGAAAAGTGGGAACCGGTATTTGCCGTATCAAATGAACCGCAGGTTTCGTTCGGAACGCTCTACGCGATCGCTACGGCGTTCAGCGGAAACGCCCCTTTTCGCATGATCGCAGGCGGTTTGGCACGAGCCGTTTTGACCGAAATGAAACACCTGCGGCGATTCATGTTCGCAAAACGATAAACGTGTCCGGTCCGAACTTTTCGTTTCGTATTTGAGACCACCATCGACCCGATATATACGACATTTTCTGTTTCCATGAACGCACATCAAAGGATACAACTTCTTTACGTCGCGACGGATTTTGAAATTACCGAACTCGATGCGAAAGAGTGGCAAAATGCGCCGGAGCTTCATATCAAGAATTACTGGTCCGGTGAAGAAGCTCCCGTCGGACGACATTTTTCTGCACGGCTTCTTTGGTCGGATCTGGCTTTGTATGTTCGTTTTGGGGCGAACATCGGAGAGCCTCTTGTCGTAAGTGAAAACCCGGATCTTGACGGCAAGACCCATGGCATGTGGGACCGCGATGTGTGCGAAATATTTGTCGCTCCCGAACGGCGTGTTCCGCAAAAATATTTTGAATTTGAGATAGCCCCAAACGGTGAGTGGATCGACATCGCGCTTGATGCAAGCAGTGGAAAGCGCGAGGCCGACTGGGATTATCGCTCGGGTATGCGTTCGGCCGCTAGAATTGAAAGCGAACGTGTCGTTATGGCGATCAAAGTCGAATGGAAAGCCTTTGGTAAAACGCCTAAAACAGGTGATGTATGGCTGGGAAACCTTTATAGGTGCGTTGGCACTGGCGCTGATCGCGGCTATCTGGCGTGGCAGCCGACCCTGACAGAGGCACCGAATTTCCACGTGCCGGAAAGATTCGGCGAGTTGGAATTTGTTGATTGAGACCGATACGACGAAAAACTAGGACAGCTTTTCGTACATGATCGTCGCCCCGAGCCCAAGGCTAAAAACACCGGCGCATAGCCTGATGCCCTTATTCAGAAAATCGAACCTGTTGGCGGTAAAGTGAAACGGCAATCCGATCAAGAAACTCATAGCTATCATTCCGCCGATCGACCCAATTCCAAAGATCAAAATATATAATACCGCGACAGTTGCCGAAGGAATCGCAGAGACGATCAAGAACATCAACGCTGCGCTGCCCGCAAGGCCGTGGACCATTCCAACAACGACCGAACGTGGGCTGAGCCGGTGATGAGACTTTTCCGCGGATTCATCTTTGTGCGTATGAAGATGCGCGTGCGTGCGTCCCCCGTGCGTGTGAGTGTGAACGTGTATTTTTTTACTTTTAAAAAGGTTACGTAATGCGTTCACCCCCAAAATGATCAACATTGCGCCAACCACCGCTTCCAGCCTGGCTTCGAGTTCGTTCGAGATCTGAAGCTTAAGAAAGATAACCAAAACTCCAACGACAAATAGCGAGATCGTATGGCCGATTCCCCACAGGCCTCCAACGATCGCCGAGGTAAATATGTTTTTCTTCTCACTGACGATGGCCGAAACAGCTGCCAGATGGTCGGCCTCAGTTGCATGGCGCAAACCAAGAACAAAACCGAAAAGCAGAATTGAAAATGTTGAAAGCTCCGGTGTCAGTTCCATATTAAGATCTCATTCGTTATAGCTCAAAATTGGCTAATGGATTCAAAATAAATACAGATTAACATACAACCAATCCGCCGTTGCTTAAATTAACCCGATTATCGTTAAATATACCTATGGCTAAAACCCAAAAGGAGCTCGCGTTTCTGCGGGAGATCTGTCTGGCAGAAGACTGGACCAAACGTTTTACGGACCTCATAGACAAGCATTTCGAATTTTCGGACGACGAAAATTTGCTTTATATAAATGCGGGAACCGGCAACCACGTTTTTGCACTGCGTGAAAAGATCAATGAAAACACCGCGATCTTTGCGACTTGCGAGGACGAAGACACCCTCGTTATTGCACGCGATAAGGCCATCGCGGTCAAATCCGATGTCGATTTTTCAACGCTGCGGTTTGAGGGTGATTCGTTCGACACGGTGATCGCCGACGCCAGTTTTGTGCGGCCAAACAATTTTCAGGATTTTATCGACGACACCCTTCGCGTCGCAAAAGTCGGCGGGCAAGTCGGCATTTTGACCGTATCGGCCGGAAGCTTTGGCGAGGTATTCTCGCTGCTGTGGGAGGTGCTGTTTAACGAGGACCTCGGAGAGCACGGAGCAGCCGCCGAGCAAATGGTCGCCGAAATACCAACCGTTTCGCGTGTCAAAGAAATGGCGGCGGCCGCGGGGCTGGTAAATATCAAAATGTATACGGCGAATGAGATTTTCGAATTTGAGAATGGCCAGGCATTTGTCGATTCCCCGCTGGTTGCTAATTTTCTGATGCCGACGTGGCTCGAAACTCTTAGCGAAGAAGAGAATGAAAGGGTGACGAAAAGCCTTGCTGCGCTCGTCGATAATGAAGACGGGACGATGAGCTTTCGTTTCTCGGTAAAGGCGACGCTGGTGGCCGGAGAAAAAGGGTAATCAGAGATCGCTCTCTTTAAGCTCCGCCATTTTCATCAGGCTTACAATCCGATTTTCAAGGTTTGATTCTTGTGTATTGGAATGGAAAGGCGTACATCACTCGCTGATTTGCCATAAATGTGGTGGCTGCCTTGAATCCGGAGTAATTTCCAGCCGTGTCGTTCGATAATTTTGGCGAATTGCTTGCCCGAAACCGGCTTCATACAGCAATTTCAAGCAAGCGATCTTTTTTGCCGATCTTTATTGTTGAGAGATCAACAGAAAGACATCCCTCGATCGCTTCGTACAAATTCGCAAGCAAATCTTCAAAGGTTTCCCCCTGTGTAGCGCATCCGGGAATCGAGGGCACTTCAGCCCAGTAGCCGCCTTCCTCTGCTTCGTGAACGATGACCTTAACTTTCATATCAGCTACTGCTGTTTGCCTCGACGCGGCGACGCATTTCGGCCATTAGCTCGTCGTCGCTCATGTTCGAGATCGCCGGAGCAGCCGCGGTTTGCGAAATTTGAGCTGGAGCTGCGTCTTCCAATTCGGCTTCGCGCATTCCGTCGCGAAACGCCTTGCGCGACTGGCCAAGCGACTTAGCAAGCTGCGGCAAGCGACCGGCGCCGAACAACAAAACGACAATGCCGACAACAACCGCGATCTGAACCGGGCTGTCAAAAATAAATAGTATCAAAGGCTGTAACATAATCTTTTAAATGCAAACCAAGCTGGACTCGGTTTTATTCCGACCTGACGGTGAGCCAGATCAACTCGCCTGCTTCGACTCGGTGCGGCGGCGCATTTCCGCAAGAAGCTCCTCATCGCTCATAGATGAGATCTGTGGTGCCGTCGGTGCTGCGCCAACTTTTTGACGATTTTGCTCCTCTTCTTCGGCTTCTCGCATGCCTTCCTTGAACGCCTTGCGCGACTGGCCCAGCGATTTGGCAAGTTGCGGCAGCCGTGACGCTCCAAAAAGTAGAAACAGCACAGCGACTATCAAAATAATTTCTGTTGTACCAAAGTTCATAAAATCTTTCCTTTGTTTTGGATGCCGGATCGGGTCCAAAAGTTCTTAATTTCGCCGGATAACCAAATACAAATAATACCGCTAATTGCAGTATTTTTCACGTCAAATAGGCGATTTGCCGCCTAATTTGACGTGCCGGCTGTTTGCGAACCTTTGAACCGGTCCATTGCCTCGACGAGCGCCGACGTTATTCCAGGCTCCGAAACAGAGTGTCCGGCATCGGGCACAATGATAAATTCGGCTTCGGGCAAGGCCTTGTGCAGGTCCCACGCAGACGTAGCCGGACAAACCACGTCGTAACGTCCCTGTACTATCACCACCGGAATGTGTCTTATTTTATCAACATTTTCGATCAGGTAGTTTTCAGACGGAAAGAACGAATTGTTCATAAAATAGTGACATTCGATCCGGGCTAGCGCGAGCGCTTCGTGCTCGCCTTCCCAATGTTCCATCAGGTCCTTGTCCGGGTAGAGTTTCGAGGTTGAGCCCTCCCAAACGCTCCAGGCTCGCGCGGCCGACAGCCGAACCTCCTCGTTATCGCTCGTAAGTCGTTTGTGATACGCCTTAACGAAATCGCCCCGTTCGTCCTCCGGGATCTCGTCCCTATAACGCTCCCAATAATCCGGAAATATCTCGGATGCTCCGTACTGATAGAACCAGTCAAGTTCCTTACGTCGTGTCAGAAAAATACCGCGAAGTATCAGCCCGAGACACTTGTCAGGGTGGGTCACGCCGTAAGCAAGGCTCAGGGTGCTGCCCCACGAACCGCCGAACACGTACCATTTTTCGATGCCGAATTTTTCGCGAAGCGCCTCGATGTCATCGATCAGGTCCCACGTCGTGTTCTCGCGAAGCTCGGCGTGCGGTTTTGATTGTCCGGAACCGCGTTGATCGAACAGGACAACATGATATGCCGCCGGGTCGAAAAACTGCCGGTACGTCGGAACCAGGCCGCCGCCCGGGCCGCCATGTAGGAAAACGACCGGAATCCCTTTCGGATTTCCGACGCGTTCGTAGTAGATCTCGTGGATATCGGAAACCTTTAGCATTCCCGTATCGAACGGTTCAATTTCAGGATAAAGTGTTGCCATATGCGTTTGATAATAACCGAACCCAGGCGTGCAGCCCAAACGAATTATGATGCGCAGCTATTTTGTCCCATAAAACCGCTTGTGTCCCACGGCTGTCCCAGCCTTGTCCCAAAGGTTTGTGGGACAGGGAAACGACCTATTTGCAATGACTTACGTCGTTTTGTCCCGCAATTTTAGCGATTATTTTAAAAACAATTTCAAAGTTCAAATTTCAAAGATCCAAGTCATGCAACATTGTATCATATACGAAATGGCGTAGCAATAGAATTTATGGTTCCACCAGGTCAAGAAGATAATCTTCAAGAGTCGTGGCTTTCGGGCTATGCCCGTCTATTTGGGGAAAGCCTATGGCTTTGCAGGAAATTGTCGAACCAGAGTTGGAAAACGAGCAAGGTCCAGAGCTGTTTGTGATGTGAAGCGATGCCCTTTTCGTGTTCGGTGATCAGTTTTTGCACAAAGTCAGGATCAAACAATCCTTGTTCCTTTAACCTTTTCGGCGCGAGCAGGTCATGCAGCAGCGGATTTAGACGGCCTTTGAGCCATTCGGCAATGGGGATTCCGAATCCCTTCTTGGGCCGCTGTAGAATCGTTTTTGGAAGCAGGTCGGCAACCGCCTTCTTCAGGATATATTTGCCTTTATTGCCTTTGAGTTTGTATTCGAGCGGGATCGAGGCCGCAAATTGGGCGACTCGCGGGTCGAGGAACGGAGCACGCGTCTCCAAAGACACGGCCATTGCTGCTCGGTCAACCTTGGTCAAAATATCCTCAGCCATGTAGAAATTGATGTCGAGGAACTGCATCCGCTCGATCTCGTTGATGGCATCGGTGGTTTTGAGCAGTTCTTTAGCACCACGATAGATATCGCCCGAACTTGAGGCCAAAACGTCCTTTGATAATAGGTTGTTTTGATCGTCAATAGAAAACGAGCCGAACCACGAATGATGCCGCGTGACCGCGTCGTATTTTGACGCGGCGACAAAACGCTTCGCCTTGTAATCGAACGAAAG
>DATJGV010000179.1:0-3985 GCA_035494575.1 Pyrinomonadaceae bacterium
TTTCTGCATTTAAAATTCTTTGATGAAAATGTTATTTTAATCTCTTATGTCTGAAGCAAAAGTTAAGAAAGCAAAACCCGATATTCGCGCGATAACACGCCTTGTTCCAAAAAGCGGAAACCTCGTTCAGGGCCAGTCCGAACTGCCGATCGACCCGCAGCTTGCCAAAGAAGCGGCTGAAATTATCGCGGCCAGCCAGAACCATTACGGCGCCAGCGAAGGCGACGCAGATCTGCGAAAAGCCGTTGCGGAAAAGATAAAAAGATATAACGGCATCGAGGTTAACGTCGATGCAAAACCGTTGGAGGTAATGATAACGAATGGCGGCACGGGAGCGTTGATCGGCATCGCGCAAAGCTATCTGAACGGCAAATCGGCTCTCGTTTTCGAACCTTATTACCCATATCACCGGCGGATCCTGGAAGAGTTCGGCGGCAAAACCGAAGCGTTCGAGCTCGACGAAAATTTGACGTTTGAAAAGGACGCGTTACTGGCGCGCTGTCGGGAATTGAAGGACCGTGCGCAATTTCCCCTAAAGGCGATCGTCGTCTGCACGCCCGCAAACCCGAGCGGCAAGGTCATGACGCAGACAGAGTTGGAAGCGGTCGCCGAAGTTGCGAAAGACCTCGACCTGCTGGTCATCTCGGACGAGGTTTACGAGCATTACGTCACTGGCGAAAATCCTCATATTCCTATTGCGACGCTGTCCGGAATGTGGGACCGGACGATAACGGTCAACTCGTTTTCAAAATCATGGAACATCTCGGGCTGGCGGCTTGGATATGCGTACGGCAAAGGCGAGCTGATCGCTCCGATCAATAATGCCGCGAACGTGATCTATGTCTGTCCGGCGACGCCGCTGCAGGCCGCGCTGTCGCGGGTTCTGATGGCCGACGGCGATTACTACACAAAGCTTCGCGACAAATTCGACGGAAAACGCCACTTTTTCTCCGAGGGAATTCGCGAGCTTGGATTCGACATTTACGACTCGGGATCGGCTTTTTATCTCTGGGCGAAAATACCCGTGCAATTTGACGACGCAATATCGTTCAATGAAATGTTGATGGCAAAAGCCGGCGTCGGCATGACACCGGGCAGTGCGTTTGCCGACAGCGATGACTGGGACCGCTACGTGCGGATCTGCGTTGCCCGCGAAGATACGATACTCAAGGGCTCACTCGAAAAATTAAGAGGTGTATTGGCGTGAGGACCGTCGTGGTTGTTTTGAGCGACTAAGATGACCGTGAGGGCATCGGATTTCGGGCCAGTATTCGATATGGACCGTCCCGAAGCCACGGAAATAAAAGTTGCTTCGCTCAAAAAAATGCGAAAAATAAATCTTGTATTGTTGCGACCTTTTGTTCTCCTGCTGTTTGTTTCGTTTGTTCTTGCTCAACCCGGCAGTCTTGCCACACGGACTCAGATCGATGTGTACGCTAAGAATATAAGCAGGTACACCGACCACCATCGAAAGGGGGCGATAGCCTTTGCCGACGTCTCGTCCTACGGTTCGACGGATGAAGATTGGAAAAAGATAGGTTCGTGGGACGACCTCGATAACTACACCGCCGATCACGACGCATATGGGCTGGCGTTAATCTGGAAGCAAAACGGTAAAGTCACGGCGGCAAACTTTACTTATACCAGCCCGTCGGGCGATTGGAACGATTATGTAAATCATTATTTCCGCCCCGATGGCACACTCGCATTGGTTACGTCGGAGTTTCGCACATTTGCGAATACCTGCGTTGCAAAACAGAGGCTTTATTTTGACCGAAAGGGAAAAGGGATCAAAAAGACCGTTAACTATTCTGACCTCGAAACCGGCCGCCGAAAGGCACCTTGTCTGGGCGATGAGTCGCTAAAATTTACCTATTACGAATCAGTAGCCCGGCTGCCGTTCTCGGGCTTGCTCTGACCATGATCAGCCCTCGGCCCCAAATTTGCACGCCGCTTTTGCCTTGCTTCTGAGCCAGAGGCTAAAATCAGTTTTTTATTCTTATTACATGCACTACCATCTCATAGGAATTTGCGGCACGGCTATGGCGTCGCTGGCCGGCATGCTTCAGGCCCGCGGGCACAAGGTCACGGGCTCGGACCAAAATGTTTATCCGCCTATGTCCACACAGCTTGAGGCGCTCGGCATCGAAATTCTCAACGGCTATCGTGCCGAAAACGCCGACATTGGAGCAGATTGCGTCGTTGTGGGCAATGCGATCTCACGCGGCAATCCCGAGCTGGAAGAAATTCTCAATCGGAAACTGCTTTATCGCTCGCAGGCGTGGGTCGTTCAGGAAGAATTCATTCGCGGCAAACGTTCGCTAGTTGTCGCCGGGACGCATGGGAAAACGACCACGACCAGCATTGCAACGTGGATCTGCGAGGTAGGCGGGCTCGATCCGTCCTTTCTTGTCGGCGGCATCGTGCAGAATTTCGATTCCAGTTTTCGGGTGACGGGCAGCGATCATTTCGTGATCGAGGGCGACGAATACGACACTGCATAGTTCGACAAAAAGCCGAAATTCATGCACTACTTACCCGAGATCGCCATTGTCAACAATATCGAATTCGACCACGCTGACATCTATCGCGATCTGTACGAGATCAAATTTCAGTTCTCGCGCCTGATGAACCTCGTGCCGGGCAACGGGCGCGTGATCGCCGGTGTCGATTCGCCCGTTGTTCGCGAAGTCCTCGAAGAAATGGACGGCAAGCTGTTCACACGGGTCGAGACGTTCGGGCTGTCCGACGACGCCAAATGGCAGGCGCGCTATATCGATTTTACGGGCGACACTACGCGGTTCACCGTCTTCCGTGATGGCAACAGTTGGGGCGAAGTTGAAACGCATCTGATTGGCGAGTTCAACGTCCGAAATTGTCTGGCCGTCATCATCGCTGCCGACGCGTGGTCCATTTCAAAGGAGAAAATTCAGGAGGCGTTTCACACCTTCAAATCGGTAAAACGCCGTATGGAAGTTCGCGGCGTTGAACGCGGCGTAACCATCATCGACGATTTTGCGCATCACCCGACCGCGGTGGAAGAAACGCTGAAAGCCTTGCGAATGAAATATGAAGGCAAGCGGCTGATCGCCGTCTTTGAACCGCGTTCGTGGTCGTCGCGGCTTGCGATCTTTCAGGAACCATACGGCAAGGCTTTTTCGTATGCCGATTACGTCATCATCGCGGACGTTTACAACACGTCAAAGGCGAGCGAGCTTGGCAAGGTTCTCGATGTGCAGGAGCTTGTCAAAGACGTTGAACTTCAAGGCAAACCAGCAATGACATTTCCCGATGCCGATTCGATCATTGAACATCTTATGCCCGAATTAAAGGACGGCGATGTAGTTGCGATAATGTCCAATGGCGGTTTTGGCGGGATACACGCCAAGCTGCTTGACCGTTTAAAATAAAAGGACGGCGCGGTTTTGAACAGCACGCCGTCCATTCGAAATAACAAGTTACCTAGTCGACGTTTACGTTAACGGTCGCGCTTCCGCTCCCGCCGACCGGGTTGTACTGGATCGTATTCAATCCCGGAAGCAGATATGGCGAAAGATCGACCGTTGCTCTGCCGTCTGCAAGCTCTTCGCCGCTGATGACGAGATCATACGTTCCGTTTATGTGAACGACCAACATTTTCAGATTGGCGTTTCTCACCTCGAGCGTGCCCGTTGCCGTCGGAGCGTAAAACTCCTGACGCAGTGTCGGCGGGCCTTCGCCACGCTGACGGCCGATACTTATCGGATACGAACCGATATCCACACCGGTGTAGTAGGCCTTCAATATCTGAAGAAAGTTTTGACCCGCGAGACCGCGTCCGTGTGCGCCGTACTGGCTCATACCCGTGTTGTGTCCCCAGCCTCCGCCGGAAGCGATCACACCAGCAAAATTACCGTTCGTGTCTGTGTAAGACTCGAGAAGCGCCGGATTTGTAAGCGTGAAATTCGCCGCAATATTTGACGAACCCGGACAAACTGCCGGCGTG
>DATJGV010000180.1:0-6096 GCA_035494575.1 Pyrinomonadaceae bacterium
ATGATGAGCGCTGTCCTGCGCAAGCGTAAAATCTCGGCCGGCCAAGCCAACCAGAGTAGCACCGACCGCATTTTGCAGGAATTTTCTGCGGTCCATCCCAGATCAATGAAGCAGATCGCTACCGCCAAGATTTCTAAGACCTTGTCCCTTTATGCCCCAACGAAGGCGTAGCGCAGGCACGTCTCCGCGGTTGTTATAAGCAACGTGCACGCGGTGCAGGCCTGCCCTTAGTGGCAAAACCGCTGAACGCGTTGTTCGGTCTTTTGTGCCGGTTTCGTTTATCAGATTTTCGCCGTCAATGTTCAGGACCGTGTCCCATGTCGAGTCGACCTGAAAATCGTAAACGCCGTCCGCGGGAACGTTAATATAACCGTCAAAAGCGGCAGCGAAAGGCTGTTTCGGTATGCCGCCCGGAAACAATGGCTGCAAGCCGATGAACGGAGCCTCGCCGCTCCCCACAGAAACCGCAACATTCGGCATATTCGGCATCGAAACCGCGTAGGTTACACCAGAGCGTTTTTCTTTTCGTTCAAACAGCTTTGAGACGTCCGTAGATTCTAAATACGGCCGTCGCAGAATCGTTGCCGCGTAAACCGAGCTTGCTCTGCCGCCGGCTGTAACCACGACGGTTTTCAATTCGGCCATGCCGCCATTTTTTATGTCGATACTGACGGGCTTTTCGTAAAGCGTTGATCTTTCGTCCGGCGTCGAGCCGTCAATTGTGTAATAGATCTTTGCGCCCGGCAGGTTTTCCGTCAGCGATATCGTTGCGGGTGCATCGTCGGCAAGAACCATACTGTTGAGTCCGCCAGGTTCGGGAATTCGGTAGTTTACATTCTGCTTGTCGAGATGCGGGAGTTGTGCCGCGAGCCGCCGTGAAAAATCGTCAAAATTCTTGTCTTCAGGCCGCGACCAAAGCACCTCGGAAAGCGCAATTGCTCGCGGGAACGCCATGTACTCGACCTTTTCCGGCGTGGCGATATACTCGGTCCAGACGTTGCCCTGGCCGCCGATGATGTATTTTGCTTCGTCAGACGATAGATCCTTCGGTACCGGATCAAAACTATAAGCTTTTGCAAGCGGAAGATAGCCGCCGATGTTCAACGGCTCGTACGCAGGATCACCTTGGCCGTAATCAAAATAAACATAGTCGGTCGGCGTCATTATAACGTCGTGATGCGCCTTTGCGGCCTCGATGCCGCCTTTCATGCCGCGCCACGACATAACGGTCGCATTCGGCGCAAGGCCGCCTTCGAGTATTTCGTCCCAGCCGATTATCTTCTTGCCCTTTGAGTTGATGAACTTCTCCATCCGGCTGATAAAATAGCTCTGCACCCCGTGTTCGTCCTTCAGGTCTTTGCTCTTTATCAGATCCTGGACAAACGGGGATGCCTTCCACGCGTCTTTGGGCGCTTCGTCACCGCCGATATGGATATATGGCGAATCGGAAAACAGATCGATGACCTCGGTCAAAACGTCTTCCAGAAATTTGAATGTTTCTTCCTTCGGGCAATAGATATCCTTTGTGATGCCCCAGTCGGTAAACACCGCGTAGGTCGCATTTTCCTTGCAGCCAAGTTCGGGATATGCGGCGAGAGCGGCAACCGAATGGCCGGGCATTTCGATCTCCGGGATCACGGTTATGTACCGCGCCTTGGCGTAGGCAACAACGTCACGGATCTCATCCTGCGTGTAAAAACCGCCATACGGCGTGCCGTCGCCCTCGTATTTTTCTGAGTAGCGCCCTTTGCGCGACTGAGCACGGATCGACCCGACCTCGGTCAGCCGTGGATATTTCTTGATCTCGATGCGCCAGCCCTGGTCCTCGGTCAAATGCCAGTGAAAATAATTAAATTTATACTGCGACATCAGATCGATATATTTTTTGACGAACGACACAGGCATAAAATGCCGCCCGACGTCCAGATGCATTCCGCGATAAGCGAAACGCGGCTGGTCTGTGATCGCAACCGCCGGTATCGTCGCATCTTTCTTAAAATCAGCCGGGATAAGCTGCATCAGCGACTGAATACCGTAAAACATTCCACGCTCGCTACCCGATATTTTTATAAAATTCGGCTCGACCGTCAGGCCGTACGCGCCCGTATCACCGGTCGCCGCAGCGAACTCTATCGCGTTTTTTTTCTGCGTCTTATTGGTTGTGCTGAGTTTAAACCCGTAATTTTTTTGCAGCAGGTCGTTCAAGATCCCCGCCAGTTTGCGGCCTGCGTCGTCGGTCGCAACGAGCTTCGTTTTGCGGTCAAACTTAAACTCGCCACTCCCGGGTTTTATCGATTGCGGTCTCGGGATGATATTTATCTCATTCGATTGTGCCAAAACAACACCGGCGGTTAACAGTAGTGAAAGAAGCGCGAAGATCAGAAGTTTCATCATTTTTTAGCTTTCGAGTTTTGTTAAGAAATTTTCCAATTCCAAAGCGAGCGGCGATACGAACTGCAGCCGTTCCCCCGTTTCCGGATGTGTAAAAGACAAACGTTCCGCATGCAGAAAAAACCTGTCCAGATCTTGTATCGCTTTTTTTATTTCGGGGTTTGCGACCGTTTTGTCGCGTCCCTCGTTATAGGTTTCGTCACCGACAACCGGATGATTTATCGACGCCAGATGAACGCGTATCTGATGCGTCCGTCCGGTTTTTATCTCGACATCGACGAGCGTAAATTTTTCGAAACGTCGGCGGACTTTCCATAAAGATAAGGCATTGCGCCCGTTTGCCGCAACCGTCATCTTCGTTCGTTTCCATCTATCACGCGCAATTGGCTTGTCGATCCGGCCGGAATTTTCGCGCGTCGCGCCGTGCACCAAGGCAACGTAGCTTTTAAAAATCTCGCGGGTTTGGAATTGCTCGGCCAATGCCTCATGCACCTTTTCGTTTTTTGCAACGACCATCAAACCCGACGTGTCTTTGTCTAATCGATGAACCAGACCGATTTTGGATTTTAGATTTTGGATCTTGGATTGTTCGTCACCAGCGTTCTCAAATCGCAAATCCGAATTCCGAAATCCGAAATGAAAAGCAAGGGCGTTGGCAAGCGTCCCGCCGGTGACACCCGCTCCCGGATGCACGACCATGCCGGCCGGCTTGTTAATGACCGCAAGAAATTCGTCCTCGTGCACGACGTCGAGCGGGATGTTTTCCGGTTCAAAACCCGCCGTCTGAAGCACTACCAACTCGACCTCGATCTCGTCGCCGTGGCGCAGTTTATAAGACGGCTTTGCAGCTTTTTCGTTGACAAGCACGTCACCGTCATCGATCAGCCGCCGAAGCCGCGCACGCGACCAGCCGTCGATGCTTTCGGCAAGAAATGCATCGAGGCGCTTTCCGACGTCCGAATCGGCAGCTTGAAAATTAATTATCTCGGATTGTTCAGACAAGATGGTCTGATTGTAGCGGAGATTTTACCGAAACATAATTGTTAATTCGCAATTTTTAATTAAAAATTACTTTTCGGGAACGGCGGCTTCAGTTATTTGTTTCGCCGATCTCAACCTGATTATCAAGAACACGATCGCCCCGACGGCAACCAGTAAGCTGATAAGCTGCGATGTGGAAAGGCCCGTCATCGTCGTCAGTCCGAACAGATCGCCGCGCGGATCGTCGCGGATAAATTCGATAAGGAACCGAAAGACCGAGTAAATCGCAGCGTACGTGATCAGCACCTGTCCGTTGAATTTCTTTTTGCGATGCAGGTAGAGCAGTAACCCAAAAACGATCAGCATAAAGAACGATTCGTACAGCTGCGTCGGATGCAGGAAAAGCTCGTGACCGTCAGGGCCGTAGGTCGGAACGCCCGTGTATTGATGTCCCGCTTCGCTAAAATGCACGCCCCAAGGCAGCGTCGTCTCTTTCCCCCAGCAGCAGCCAGCCGCAAAACAGCCTTGCCGCCCAAACGCCTGTCCGAGAGCGACGCCCGGCGCGAATGCGTCCGCAACCTTCCAGAATGGCAGTCCGTAGATCTTGATCAGGACCACGAGGGCGATAAATCCGCCCAGGAAACCGCCGTAGTAAACACCGCCGGAACGAAGAAAATCGAGCGAAAAAACCTGAACGTCCGGCTCGGTGAAATACATAAGGATCTTTGACCCGAGCAAGCCGCCGATCAGTGTCCATAAACCAAGATCGTAGATCCGCTCACGCGGCAATCCGTCCCGCCCCGCAAGCCGCGCCGCGACAAAAAGAGCGAGCAGCATTCCCGTAGCGAGAAAAATGCCATAAGTGGTTATGGGAAACGTGCCTATTCGGAAAAGTTCAGGGTACATCGCGTGATTTTAGATTTTGGATTGCCGATCTTGGATTTTAGTTGTTTTATATCTGAGATGTTTTGTAATATTTCGCGCAGTTTCACGTTCCTTTGATTGGCTATTGGACCTATTGAACAGACTGAACATGTTGAACGCTAAACCTGCTTTGTATTTTCTGAAGTGGCGGCGCGCTGTTTTCGCTTACTAAAAAACAAATCTAGTATCAGCAGCCCGGCTCCAATGCAGATAGCCATATCCGCCACATTAAACGTCGGATAATGCCAGCTGCCGAACTGAACATCGATAAAATCGATCACGAACCCAAGCCGCAGCCTGTCAACGACGTTTCCCGCAATGCCCGCAAGCAGCAGCGCAAGCGAACCCAGGAGACGGTCATCGTTTCGCGGCGTCCGCCAAAAGAAGTAGAGCACAAGGACGCCGGCGATCATTGCCACTATCGAAAGTCCCCAACGGCCCGCATCTCCCTGTTCATCCAGCATACTGAACGCAACACCCGTATTCTGGGCATACGAAAAATTAAGGAAGTTCGAGATTATCGACCGGTCACCGCCAAAACGCAGACGGCGTATCGCCCAGGCCTTGGACGTCTGGTCGATCATGAACACCCCGCCGCTGATGGCGAGATACGCCGCTTTCCACAATATGTCTTTCTTAGTCAATTTCTTTTCTTGCGGCCGCGACCGCTTTGTACAATTCCAAATACTTTTCCCGAACGAACGGATCCAGCCTATCGGCAAATGGTTCGTCGAGACGTTTCAGTTTTATCAATTCCTGAACGTCTGCCAGATCTTTCAAACGGTCGGCCGCCGTCATGCCCGACGCCAGTTTAAGCTCAACCAGCCTTTCCAGCGTTATCGTCTTTATGCCGTCAATATTCTCAGATGCAGTTTCGGGCTCAGGAAATTGCACGGGTTTTGGCAAACCGTCACCCGGGTATTCGCCCGACGTTATTATCTCGATCGGAACATTTTCGTCCGTTGTGCGAAATTTCTTTCTCGCACCGTGAAACGCAGGGCGATAGCCCAACCCTACCAACTTCTCGCGAAACGCTTCTAATCCTTCGCGGCTCAAGACTATGTCTATGTCCTCGGTAAACCGCCGGTAACCGTGCTGGTTAAGTGCGATCGCACCGATCACCGCATATTCTATTCCGTTGCGGTCAAGGTCGTTCGCCAATTTTGTCAACGCGTCGTTTAACATGCCTGTACCGCGAAAAAACTTCAACCCCTCGGCGTACGCGCCGGTCGGCGAGGAGATCGTAGCTTGAAAATCGTTCGACACAACAATTATTCAGTATATGGGAAAATCGCCTTCGGCGCCTTAAACCGCCGCCACCAGTCGACGTAACAGACATCTGTGCAGCCTATCGCTTTGGTCACGATCTTCCATTTTCCGGCTGTTTTCTTGAACAGCGCCTGAACGTTGCTGTCCATCGCGCCGTTTTCTTCGTTCTCACGGTATTTCGTGATCTTGAAATTTGGCCGGCCGCCATCCGGCGTTTGTAAATCACCACTGAGAAACGCCCAATTCCCCTGCACATTTAAATAATGAACGACAAAAACTATCTTTTGTTTCAGTTCGGTTTCGACAGGCCCACGCAATATGTCAAGAAGAGCTGCACGCTCCGGCGAACCTTTTTCAGGATGGGTAATTTCCTGAGCGGAAACGCTTATAGCGCCAAAACCAAGGAGAAACACAACACACAAGAACAAACTTTTGTACATGGCCTTCTGTTAATGACCGGAAGCAGGATTTGATCCGTGTATTTCGGTCTTTCGTCTGTGCATTCTATGGTTATTTTCCCAAGAAGTTGAA
>DATJGV010000181.1:0-9844 GCA_035494575.1 Pyrinomonadaceae bacterium
TCGCTTGATTAGAAGCGAATCGACCGAAACGGTTTGATGCAAAATTGTTGCTAAAAGATGGTAACCGGTACGGGATTTGAACCCGTGTTGCCGCCGTGAAAGGGCGGTGTCCTAGACCCCTAGACGAACCGGTCGCGCGTCGTGGAAAGTATGACGGAAACTCGCAAAAACCACTCAAAGATCACACTTCCCTGCCGCGGACGAACAGCTAGGATATCGAACAGGAAAAACCTTGTCAAACCGGAATGAGTTTCAGCCGTCTGTCGCCGAATATGCTTTCCGCCTGTTTCGGTGTCATTTCCGGGCGGTTCATCGCTCAAAAATTGTCCCATTTTGTCTCAACTTGGGACAAGAGCAAAAAGCGAAACGCTGAAAACAAAGGGTTTATTCTTGTCCCAACTTGTCCCATTATCTTACGATTTTTTTCCGTGACCCTGCGAAGCGGTTGGTGGTCAGAAATTTTCAAACATGAAATAAGGTTTACGAAGCCACGAAAAAACACGGACAAGAATCACGTGATTCCGAAGCTCAAGCCCCTAACCCATTTTACACCATGTTGCGATGTTCGGACAATATTTTATAAACGGTACAGCGGCGCGACCTGGTTTTCAAGATTCACATCTTTTGTAGATAATTCTCTCAGTGTTATTACTTGCAAAACCGAACGGCGAGACGATCCGGCGTTTTTTGGAGACGCAGAAAAATGCGGAGTTCTCCTATGCCGAGGTCGGAGCGTCGAGGTCGGGTTCGCCGTCGGGTTACAACATCGACCACAACCGGATCTTGATGGGCACCGGCGCCGAGGATTTTCGCGCCGCCACCCGCGCCGTTCAACATTGGAGAATGTTCGATATGCCGTGGGTCGAATTGCACCCGCCGAACACGCCGATCGAGCCCGATTCGACAGTCGCGATCGTAGTCCGACACTTCGGATTTTGGTCGCTCAACGCGGCACGTATTGTTTACGTTATCGGGGAAGGCGGCGATATCGATAAATTCGGATTTGCATACGGCACGCTTGCCGAACACGCCGAAAGCGGAGAAGAGCGCTTTTCAGTCGAATTTCATCATGAGAGCGGAGAGGTCTGGTACGACCTGTTCGCATTTTCGAGACCCAATCATTTTTTGGCGCGGCTGGGTTATCCATTAAGCCGGATGCTGCAGCGGCGTTTTGCCCAGGATTCGAAACAGGCGATGGCACGGGCTGTAAAAGAGGAGCATTGAACCCGGAAGCCGGACGGAATTGCGCGGATAAAACAATTAGTGCTCTGTAACCTAAATTTTTGAAAGGATGATTAGCCGCGAATTACACAAATAACGCTGATCGATTTTTCTCTATTCGTGCCATTCGTGTAATTCGTGGCTTAATTTCTTAAACCTTATGCCACAAGACGCGAGTCATGCCCACGAAACGTCATTTCGTGATCACGTAACTCAACACGTATTGCCTTAGCTTTGGCCGGTTGTTTTTCAGGTAATCGGCGTGATCGTCGGCGATTCCTTCATCGGCTTTGGCCATCAAGACAAACGCTTCGAGCACGCCGTCTTTATCCAGTCCTGCGAGCAGCTCAAACTGTTTGTTTGGCGATTTCTGCTCCTGCGCTGCCTTGACTGCAGCTCGCAGCGCCTCGCATTCTTCTTTCAATGTGTGGCGATACTCCTTTTCGTTTGGAAAGGTCTTGGCGAACGTATCTTTCTTCCAACTTTCGCGAGTCGAAAGATAGGCAAGCCATGGCGAAGCGGACGCGTCGTTCGCGTTAAGAGCAACTTTCGGGATGGCCTTTCCCTTTTCATCAAAGGTGAATTCAGGCACATCCACGACCGGATGCCCTAGTTTGGAGCCTGTTATCTCTGCCCATTGGCTTATTCCGCGCGGGGACATTTGGCTGTAAGGTTCGGTGATGAGCGCTTCGACGTATCGGTCGCGGGCCAGATCGTACTTCTTCTGCTTCATGAACGGAGTTGCCGAATAACGGTACGCTGTCTCGCGGTTCGGATCGATCGCGATCGCTTTTTGATACCATTTCTCGGCATTGGCCCAATCTCCCCTGGCGGTAAAACAATCGCCGCCGGAGGTGGCAGCCTGATAAAGCTTAGGGTCGAGCGCCAACGCTTTCTCGAACAGCTTCACGGCTTCATCGTATTTCGACTGCGCAAACAGGCTCTCGCCGTCGTTCATGGCCTTTTCAGCCTGCTCGTTTTCGGAATAGTTGTGACTGCCTCCCGCGCTTGGCGCGCCGCTTAAGATCTGGATAAGGGCGTCGTTCGACGGGTCATCAAGGCCGAGCTGTTTTGCCGACTTGAATTGCTCCAGAGCCTTTGCCGAAAGCTGCTTTGCCTCGGCCGTATCACTTACCTGTTTCGACTTGGCGACCAGGCAAAACCCATACAGAAAATGCACCTTCGGCTCATTCGGATTCGCTTTTAGAACGGTCTCGAAATACGGAATCGCCTCAACATAGTTCCCCGCCTGAAAGTACAAAACCGCCTTCGCGGTCGCTAACTGAACCTCATCATCCGTTTGAGCGTTTATCGAACCAAAAGCGGCGAGGACGATGACAAGGCAAGCGAAAAAAGACTTTGAGATTTTAAGCGACATTAAATTTACCTCTTAGTTATTTTGGACATAATACCGTGGTTTACAGACCGAAATCCGGATCTTATTCAGTTTCGTTCACGAGGATTTTCCTTATTTGCATAGCCCCGTCGTTTACGGCGGGGTAACATAGGCGATATAGACACGGAGGGCGTTTTAACGTCCTTCTCGCACCAGGCTTTAGCTCTCTATCTCCTCGATCCGTTCAAGCCTATCATAGATCGAGCCGCGTTTGTGGTGCTCCTTTTGGTTCAGAATATAGTTCACAACCCATCTCAAGTCTTTTGTCCCAAAGCTCACCACACCATAGCCTGACTGCCACCCGAGGGATTTCCCCATTTCATGCGAGCTTGCACCTTTTAACTGACCAATCCAATTGTCGATATCAATCGTTGGCCTGATCGATGTGCCTATATGAACATGGTCGGCTGTGCCGCCGACCGCATGGAAGTAAGCTCCGGGCGTTTCGATTATCTTGTTTTTCAAGAAGGAGTACAGTTCCTTCTCGTTTGAACGGATCATCGGGAGGTTATTTTTTGTGTGCCAGGTTATATGCAGATTTATTTCGGAATATATTCTTCGCGACATAAGGAGAAATTTGAAAGGACGTTAAAACGCCCTTTGACGGTTTATCGGAATCTGTACCCCGTCGTAAACGACGGGGCTATGCTTTCCAGGAACATTGTGCATAGTATAACCATTAAGCAATCCAATTCAAGACGGCACAACTTGTCACTACATTGCGGTTTATCTATCATCTTTCAATAGGTAATCCAGAATGAAAAGAGTCTTTTTGATCGATGCGATGTCGCACATCTTTCGAGCGTTTTTTGCTCCGATGGGTATGAAACAGGAGCCGTTGCGGAACAGCAAAGGTCAGGTGACCCAGGCGGTTTTCGTGTTCACGAACATGCTGAGAAAGCTGCTCAATGACGAAAAGCCCGATTACATCGCAGCGGTTTTCGACACCGAGGTTCCAACGTTCCGGCACGATTCGTTCAAGGCCTATAAGGCGAACCGCGAAGAGATGCCTGCGGACCTGGCGTCCCAAATCCCATATATCATAAAGGTTTGCGAGGTTTTCGACATTCCGATCGTGAAAATGGACGGATTTGAGGCGGACGATGTTATCGGAACGCTTGCGGTGCAGTGCCAGGAAAAGAAAATACAGGCCGTGATCGTCTCGAACGACAAGGACCTTTGCCAGCTCGTGAGCGACCCGTACATTATCGGGATGCGGCAAAATTCGCAAAACGTGAAACGCAAGGTTCCCGTCCCGCCGATCGAATGGTGCGACGAAGCATGGGTGCAAAACAAATTTGGCGTGCCGCCGTCAAAGATAATCGACCTGCTGGGGCTAATGGGCGACGCCGTTGATAACATTCCCGGAGCGCCCGGCATCGGCGAAAAAGGCGCGCTCAAGATAGTGCAGGAATTCGGCTCGGCCGAAGCGGCGATGGCTAACGCCGACAAGATAACGCACAAAACGTATCGCGAAAGCCTGCAAAACAACCAGGACATCATCCGCCAGTCGCTGGAGCTTGCAACCATTCACACGTCCGTCCCGGTCACGCTCGATCTCGACGCGCTGACGCACAACCCGCCAAACCGCGAGATGGCATACGCGCTGTTTCGCGAACTGGAATTTAACGCGCTTACCCGCGAGTTTGCGGACTCGGCCGCGCTGTTTCACGACCACCGCGGAGCCGCCGAAAGCGAGGTCGAACGCCGTTACAGTCTCGTTAAGACACGCGAGGACCTCGACAGACTCGTCCGCAAGCTGTGGGAAACCGAGCACTGGAGCTTTGAGGTTGACGATTCGAACGCGAGCGAAAGATTAAGCTGTTATCACAAAGCCGCGCCGGCCGGCATAGCGATCGCGAACGCGGCGGGTGTTGCGTATTATGTCGATCTTGAAAATTTTGCAGACGGCAAAGAGTCGGCCGTTTCGGCTCTGCGCGACATCCTCTCGAACGGGTTTCTGGACAAGGTCACGCATGACCTGAAACGCGATATGGGTGTGCTTCGGACACTCGACATTAAACCCGAAGCGGTCAGCGACGACATAATGATAGCGGCGTATTTGCTCGATTCGACGCGGTCGGGCTATTCGGTCCAGCAGCTTGCGCAGGTTCATCTCGACATCGACCCCGCGGCAAATGTGCCGGACGAATTTACGGAATTTGAGTTTCGCACCTGCGAGCGGGCCGATTTTATTTTCCGCCTCGCGCCGGTCTTACGAAGCAAGATCCAGGAAGCAGATCTCACGCGTGTTTATGACGAAATAGAGATGCCGCTGGTGCCCGTGCTCGCCGATATGGAAATGGCCGGAATGAAGGTCGATGCAAAAAGTCTGGTCGCGTTTTCCGAGTTTATCAGCACCGAACTCGACACGCTGCGTGAAAAGATATTCAAGATCTCAGGCCGCGAATTTAACATCGGCTCGCCAAAACAGGTCGGCGAGATATTGGGCGAGCTGAACATCGAAACCGGCCGCAAAACCGCGACGGGACAGATCTCGACCAGCCGCGACATTCTTTTGGAATTGGCCCAAACCTATGAGATCGCGCAGTTTATAATCGATTACCGCGAGCTGGATAAACTAAAGGCGACCTACGCCGATGCTCTGCCGAAAATGATCGATGAGGACGGCCGCATTCACGGCTGCCTGAACCAGACCGTCGCCGCGACCGGACGGCTAAGCTCGACCGATCCGAACCTGCAAAACATACCGATCCGCACAGAGCTCGGCCAGCAGATACGCAAGGCTTTTGTTCCCGAAAAGAGCAACAAGCTGATTTCGGCTGACTATTCGCAGCTCGAGCTGCGGATACTCGCTCACATCACGCGCGACCCCGTTATGCTCGAAGCCTTTCAAAAGAACGAAGACATTCACACAAAAACGGCACAGCTTGTTTTCGGCGCAAAGGACGGCAAGGACCGCGAAAAGCGGCGGCTGGCAAAGATCGTAAATTTCGGCATCGCCTACGCGCTCGAAGCCTTCGGCCTGTCGCAGCGAACCGGCATCAGCCGGGCCGATGCTCGAAAGGTTATCGATGATTATTTTGAAACCTACAAGGGCGTTCGCAAGTATATGGACGAGACGCCCGACCTGGCGCGCGAAAAAGGCTATAACACGTCGCTGTTCGGGCGACGAAGAAATTATCCGTCGATAAACGACCGCAACTATGCAGTCCGCTCCCGCGCCGAGCGCGAAGCGATCAACATGCCGATCCAGGGCACGGCCAGCGACATCGTCAAGATCGCAATGATCAAGGTCGATAACGCGCTGCACGATGCCGGCCTGAAAACGCAGTTGATAATGCAGATACACGACGAGTTGCTGTTCGAAGCACCCGAAGCCGAGGTCAAACAGGCCGAAGAAATAATCAAACGCGAAATGGAATCGGCGGCGGATATGGACGTTCCGCTGGTAGTAGAGATAGGTGCCGGGACGAACTGGATGAACACCAAGTAAGATTTCTGCAAATTAATTATTAATTAATAATTAGTAATTAAATAATTATTTCCAGAAGATCCGTCGTGGCGCGCAATTGTGATGGGTTTTCGCCCGAATCTTTTTAAATTATGAATCGTCAACTCCTTTCGACTGTCCTGCGTCTTGTTTCAAGCGTATCAACAATTTTAATGTTAAATGTTATGGCGAATGCACAAAGTGAATCTAAAAACGTTCCCAAAGAATGGCAGACCCTGGCCGAGCAGACCGGTTATCACAAGACGTGGAATTACGACGAGACGATCGCCTATTCGCAAAAGTTGGATAGAGCGTCGGACAAGATCGTCTATCGCTCGTTCGGCAAGAGCGGGCAGGGACGCGATCTGCCCCTACTGATCGCTTCGGATGATGGAACGTTTACGCCTGAAGCGGCGCGGAAAAAGGGCAAGGCGATCATCTTCATTCAGGCCGGGATCCACGCGGGCGAGATCGACGGTAAGGACGCGGGACTTGCGCTGCTGCGCGATGCGGTCATTACAAAAACGCGGCCTGAATTGCTAAAGGACGTCGTCATTCTATACGTACCGATCTACAGCGTTGACGGGCACGAAAACTCGAATCCGTACATGCGCATAAATCAGAACGGACCGGACGAGATGGGTTTTCGCGCAAATGCGACGAACCTGAATCTGAACCGTGATTATATGAAGGCAGATGCTCCGGAAACGCGTGCGTGGCTCGCACTTTGGAACGAATGGAAGCCCGATTTTTTCATAGACTGCCACGTCACGGACGGCGCGGATTTTCAGTACAATGTCACGTACGAATACGCGCATTTTCAGGAAGTGTCGCCGCTGTTGAAAAGCTGGATGGACGAGCATTTTGACGGCAAAGTTGTGCCAAAGGTCGAAAGCGAAGGAAATTTATTGACCCATTATGTCGAATTTGCCGGACGCGAAGTGACGGGCGGCATTGCGACGTTCATCGCTACCCCGCGATTTGCTACCGGCTACACGCCGCTCAGAAATCGAATAGGTTTGCTGATCGAAACGCATTCGTGGAAGCCGTATAGATCAAGGGTTCGCGGCACGTACGATGTGCTGCGATACACGATCGAGGAGATCGCCGCGACTAGAGCGAGTCTGTTTGACGTTAATAAAAAAGCTGACGCCGAGACGGTTGAACGCGGAAGAAGTTACGACCCGTCGCGGCGGTTTCCGCTCGTGCTTGACGTGACGGACAAATCGACACCGATCGCGTTCAAAGGACTCGAATACAAGATCGAGGACAGCGCGATCTCTGGCGGGAAAATGATAGTTTACGGCACGAAACCGCTGAATATAACGATTCCGCGTTTTGACGAAGGACGCGTTGTCACGTCCGTCGCGCCGCCGCTTTATTACATCGTCCCGCCGGAATGGAAGGACGTGATAAACGTGCTGAAAATGCACGGTATCAAATTCGAAACGATCAAAAAACCGCTGACCATCGAGGTCGAAAGCTATCGCCTGACGCAGCCAAAATGGGCAACGGCCTCGTTCGAAAATCGCGTCACGCTCACCTGCAAACAGACGCCGGTAAAAGAAACGCGGACCTATCCGACCGGTTCGGTCATCGTACCGATGGCGCAAGAGTCGGCGAACGTCGCGATCCATCTGCTCGAACCAAACGGGCCCGATTCGTTTGTCTACTGGGGATTTTTCGATTCGATCTTTGAGCAGAAGGAATATGGCGAAGGTTACATCGTTGAAAAGGTCGCACGTGAAATGCTCGCCAAGGACCCGAACCTGCAAAAGGAATTTGACGAAAAGCTAAAGGATCCGGCGTTTGCGAAAAACCCGCGGGCACGGCTGCAGTTCTTTTACGAGCGCTCGCCGTATTATTTAAACCAGAAGGTCGGCGTTTATCCGGTAGGGAGAATAATTACTCAATTTAGGCAATAGAATTTTACCTGTTAGCTGACTTGCTTATGATCAAACAAACCGAAAAGACTAAAATTCGACGGCTGCCGAAGCGCGGCAACTACGACCGCGACGTGATAAACACGATTCTCGACGAGGCGTTTATCTGCCACGTCGGGTTTGTCTTGGACGGTCAGCCGTATGTGATTCCGACAGGGTTTGCACGCGTCGGCGGCGATTTATATATTCACGGTTCGGCGGCGAGCCGGATGTTGCGAACCCTGTCGGAAAGTGTGGAGGTGTGCGTGACCGTTACGCTGGTCGACGGGCTTGTGCTGGCACGTTCGGCGTTTCATCATTCGATAAACTACCGATCGGTGGTCGTTCTCGGAAAAGCAACGATGGTGGACGATCCCTCGGAAAAGGACAAGGCTCTGGAAGCCATCACCGAACACATCGTACCCGGTCGCTGGGCCGATGTCCGCTGGCCAAATGAGCTTGAGCTCAAGGCCACGACGGTTTTGAAACTCCCGATCGAAGAAGCCTCGGCGAAGATCCGCAGCGGCGGCCCGATCGACGACGATGAAGATTACGACATGGACGTCTGGGCAGGCGTGCTTCCGCTGAGCCTCACGCCGGCCGCCGTGGTGCCGGACGAAAAGATCAAGCCGAATGTCGGGGTGCCTGATTACATTACCGAATATAAACGCGGTTCTTAATTTAGAATTCCCATCATTTACGGCAGCATTGACCGTTTCGCCCTAACGTGCTGGCTTCTGCATATAGAATTACACTCCCGCGATCCTTTTCTTGTATTCCGCCAAAGCTTCGTCGAGGCGTTGTCTTGCGGTCGTATCGCCTGGGACGTTGTGGGACGGGTGGATGTAAAGCTTGACGCCGCGTTCGACCAACATCTCTGCGACCGTGATGACCGTCATCCAGACGCAGGTGACAAAGGCCATTGTCGAAACCGGTCCAAGTTTGTCCTGATGATCTCGGATAGGAACTGAAGCGTCTTCGGCCGGCGTGCAGGTGTCGACAACGATGTCGGCAATGTCGAAGATAGTCTTGCCGCTCGAATGCCGGGTTTGCTTGCCCTTCGCTTCGGCCGCCGAGCCGAAGGCGATGACCTTCATTGTCTTCTTTTTTGCCTCGAGCGCAACATCAATGTTCACGTTGTTTATCCCCGAATGCGAAAATACCCACATTGTGTCGCGCGGGTCGAAATTATAGCCCTTCATTATCTCGACGCCATAGCCTTCGACGCGTTCGAGAAATACGAATTGATGAACGCCCATCTCGCCAGTTATTCGCGTAAAGAAAGTGAGCGGCAATTCGATCATCGGATGAAAGCCGACAAATCCGCCGATTCGCGGGTACATTTCCTCGATCGGAATAGTCGCGTGGCCGCATCCGAATGTGTGAACCCAACGGTCGCATTCGATGCTGTCGGCCATCGCTTCGGCCGCCGCTTTGATGTTGTCGATCTGTGTTTCTTCGATGCGCGACATTATGTCACGCGCGTTATTAAGCCATTGTTTCGCAAGCATATTTTAGTTAAGCAATAGTCGGTCTTAGTTTTTGAACGATAAAGAGAAAAAGGGCGCTCATCGCGCCGATCTGGATATAAGAAACAGTGGTCAGATGTTCTATCCCGTATTGGTGAACGATCACGCCCATTGCGTAGTTGATCAGCATATTTCCGACCAGCGCAACGACGAATACAAAGCTGAACGCCGTGCCCGAAAGACTTGCGAACCGCTCGCCGACAAACCCAAGCATGATCGGAAATCCGCCCGACAGGCCTGCGCCAGACAGGATCAATCCGGCCGCTGTCACCGGAAACGAGCTGCCGATCTGCATCAGAAAAATACCGGCGGCAAGTGAGAC
>DATJGV010000182.1:0-6356 GCA_035494575.1 Pyrinomonadaceae bacterium
GTTACAAACCGATAAATCGATTCTTAGTCACTTTTTAATATTAAAATGAGCAACCACGCGAGATCGGAACTCAAATTTAAGTTCGTAAAATACCTTTGGAATGATGATGCTGCAGACAAGCTGGAAGGCGTCGACCGGTTAGTTTATCGCTCGAACAAACTTGGCGAAGACTTAACACTAACGAATACCGGTGGTGGAAACACTTCCTCAAAACTTCCGGAAACCGATCCGCTTACAGGTGAAACGGTTGAAGTACTATGGCTAAAAGGTTCGGGCGGAGACCTTCGGACGGCCAAGCGCGACGGTTTTGCGTCGCTCTATCTCGACAAGGTCCGTTCGATGAAGCCGCTTTATGAGAATTCACCTGAAAATGGACCGAAAACCCCGATCGAGGATGCGATGTATCCGATGTATTCTCATTGCGTTTTTAATCTCAACCCTCGTGCCTGCTCGATCGATACTCCTCTGCACACGCTTGTCCCTTTTAAGCATGTTGATCATCTTCATCCAAATTCTGTGATCGCGATTGCAGCATCGGTCAGTCAAGAGAGGCTGACAAAGGAGATCTACGGTGACGATATAATATATATTCCGTGGCAGCGGCCGGGCTTCGATATCGGTCTCAAAATAGAACAACTGATCAAAGAAAATCCGCAGGCCAAAGGCATCCTTCTCGGTCATCACGGGATGAGCTCGTGGGACAATAATGATAAGACATGCTACGAGACCGCTCTCGAGATCATCGACCGAGCGGCTCAGTATATCGAGGCTAACGATCGCGGCGAAGAAACGTTCGGCGGGAGGAAATACAAGTCTCTTGACGATGTGACGCGTCAAGAGATACAGGCTGAGATAATTCCGTTTATCCGGGGACAAGTGTCCGTTTATCGACGATTTGTCGGAACGGTGCAGGATGACGAAAAGATGCTTCGTTTTGTAAACAGCCATGACGGGCCGCGACTTGCCGAGCTCGGAACATCGTGCCCGGATCATTTTTTACGGACGAAGATCAAACCGCTTTTTGTCGATTGGAATCCTGAAAGTGGTGACATAGATACGTTAAGATCAGCCATTTCGGACGGGTTTGTCCAATACAGAAAAGACTACAAGGATTATTACGATCGCTGCAAGCGCAAGGATTCACCTGCGATGCGCGATCCAAATCCCACCGTAGTTTTGATTCCTGGTCTCGGTATGTTCGCTTGGGGTAAGAACAAAAGCGAATCGCGCGTGACGGCCGAGTTTTATAACTGCGCGATCGAGGTGATGCGCGGAGCCGAGGCGATCGACCAGTACGAGGCGATGGATCAGCAGGAAGCATTCGATATCGAATATTGGCCGCTCGAGGAGGCAAAGCTGAGGCGAATGCCGCCCGAAAAAGAGCTTGACCGTCAGATTCATGTAATTATTGGAGCCGGCGCGGGAATCGGTAAGGAAACGGCCCATCGGCTTGTAAAAGAAGGAGCGCATGTCGTGTGCGCCGATTTGGATGGAAAGGCCGCGCAAGAAAGCGCTGACGCGATAATAGCAAAATACGGACCGGGAATCGGAGTTTCGGGGACAGGAATATCAAATTGCGGTGTTGCTATCGGACTTGAATGCGACATGACAGACCGTGCATCCGTGGCAAAACTTTTTGAAAACGTTATGCTCGCGTATGGCGGTATTGACTCTGTGATCGTTACAGCCGGCGTCTTTGTCCCGCCAGACCAGTCGGGCCATGTCGATGACGACAAATGGGATTTCACTTTCGGCATCAACGTAAAAGGAGCCTACATTGTTGCCGATGAAGCCTATAAAGTATTTAGGAGACAAGGCCTGACAGGTAATATAGTTTTGACCACAAGTGCAAACGCTGTGGTTGCCAAAAAGGGAAGTCTGGCGTACGACACGAGCAAGGCCGCGGCAAACCATCTAGTTCGGGAACTGGCCGTCGAGATGGCGCCGTTGGTACGGGTGAACGCGGTAGCGCCGGCAACCGTCGTTAAGGGAAGCACAATGTTTCCGCGTGAAAGGGTTATTGCGTCACTTACCAAATACGATATACCGTTCGATGAAGCAGAAGAGACTGAAACTCTGCGGGAAAAATTGTCGGACTTTTACGCAAAACGTTCTTTGACTCAAACGCCGATCGAGCCTGCCGATCAGGCTGAGGCCATTTTTCTCCTAGTGTCAAAACGGTTAGGAAAGACGGCCGGACATATAATTCCGGTAGATGGCGGCCTGCAAGATGGGTTTATGAGGTAAGCACATATGCCAGCAAATTTCGAAATTTCCAACGATTTTATAGCCGAGCAAAATAAGAAACAGAGCGACCAGCTCGTAGAAGATTTTGATTACCTGGCAGGAAAGCTCCAACGTCGTACCATCGATATTGAATCGATCGTCGATAAGGCCCGACGCATTCGTGTGGCTCTTCCTTCATGGGGAGTCGGTACGGGGGGAACTCGGTTTGCAAGATTTCCCGGCCCTGGTGAGCCGCGCGGGATCTACGAAAAACTCGAAGACTGCTCAACGATTAACAGGCTGGTCAGATCGACCTCGTCGGTCTCGCTGCACATCCCATGGGACAAACCTGAAAATGCCGGAAATTTGGTGAACGCTGCCCGGCAATTTGGACTTGCGTTCGATGCGATGAACTCGAATACGTTTCAGGATCAACCGGGTCAAAAACATTCATACAAATATGGAAGTCTTTCCCACGCAGACGCTGCCGTACGACGGCAGGCGATCGACCATAATCTTGAATGTATAAAGATCGGCAAGAAGATCGGCTCCAAAGCTCTGACCGTGTGGGTCGGTGACGGCAGTAATTTTGCGGGACAGACGAACTTCCGAAATTCTCTGGAACGCTATCTGGATTCGATGCGAGAGATCTACGCGGCTGTTCCGGATAGCTGGCGGCTATTTATTGAGCATAAATTCTACGAGCCGGCCTTTTACTCGACCGTGATCAATGACTGGGGAACGAGTTACTTCTGCGCCAGAGAGCTAGGCGAGAAAGCTTTTTGTCTTGTCGATCTTGGCCATCATGCACCCAATGTGAATATTGAACAGATCGTCTCCCGTCTGATTCAGTTTCAAAAACTCGGCGGGTTTCATTTTAACGACAGCAAGTATGGCGACGATGACCTTGATGCGGGATCGATAAAGCCGTTTCAACTGTTTTTGATCTTCAACGAATTGGTTGACGCGGAGCTTAATAAGGTAGCGAACTTCAGTCCATCATATATGCTCGATCAGTCGCATAATGTGACGGACCCGATCGAATCGCTCGTCATGAGCGGCATTGAGATCGCGCGGGCATATGTGCAAGCTCATCTTGTCGACCGCAAGAAATTGTTGGAAGCTCAAAACAGCGGAGACGCAATAATGGCGTTAGCTACCCTTAAGGAGGCCTTTACAACGGATGTTTCAGCGATTCTTGCCGAGGCCCGACGTCGCAGCGGCGGAGCGATCGATCCGATCCAGGTTTATCGAGCAAGCGGTTACCGTGCTAAGAAAGCAAAGGAGCGACCAGCGCGATTGGGCGTTTCCGCGGGAATCATCTAGGCACAGTCGGAGTCGGCCTCGACCGTAAAGGATTGCTCATATGGCGGATCCGCTTTATATCGCTGTTGATCTCGGCGCTGGTAGCGGCAGGACTTTTTTAGTCGGGTTCGATCCCGGCAAATTATTTCTCGAGGAGATCCATCGCTTTCGCTATCCGCCCAGTGAATCGCACGATCATCTGCGATGGGACTTTTTCTACATCTTTGATCAGGTCAAATTTGGCTTACGGCAAGCCGGGATTCGTGCCAGACAATTAGATCGTCCCGTTTCCAGCCTTGGGATCGATAGTTGGGCAGTTGATTTTGGCCTTATTGACCGAGATGGCGCGTTGATCGCAGATCCGGTTTGCTATCGAGACAAACGAACAACGGGAATAATGGAGAGTGTTTTTGCCCAAGTTCCGCGAGAGACGATCTTTGAAAAAACCGGAATTCAGTTCCTCGAATTCAACACAGTTTTCCAACTTTATTCGGAGCCTGCACAGTTTGAAGGCGCCGCTAAGATGTTGTTACTGCCGGATCTTATCAATTTTTTCCTTACCGGAAAAGTGATCGCGGAATATACCAACGCGACGACTACCCAATTGGTGAACGCCGAATCGCGTGACTGGGATCTGGAATTGATCGAGGATTTGGGTTTACCTGTTCATCTGCTGCCTGATATTGTTCCAGCGGGCACGGATCTGGGACCGATCAAACCGGAAATGGTCAATGAGCTGGCTTTACCGGAAACCCGCGTAATTGCCCCGGCGACTCACGACACCGGCAGCGCCGTCGCGGCCGCTCCGCTCGCGGATGGTCGCGCGTATATATCGTCAGGAACCTGGTCGCTTATCGGTGTCGAACGGGGAGGTGTATTAATAAATGCTGATGTTGCCCGGCACAACTTTACGAACGAAGGCGGTGCATTCGGAACTATTCGCTTTTTGAAAAACGTGATGGGCCTGTGGATCTTCGATGCGTGCTGCCGTGAATGGGCCACGCAAGGCTATGACGTGAGCTACGACGAAATTATGGCGGGCATTGTCACCGCGCCGGATTTTGTTGCGTTCATTTTTCCTGACGATGATAGTTTTTTGAATCCCCCGAGTATGCTCGGTGCGATCAGCAAACAACTGCACGACAGCGGGCAGGAATTTGACGAAAGTCCGTCAGCGATCTCCAAGATTATCTTCGACTCGCTTGCTTTCCGGTACGCTTCGGTTTTGCGAAACATCCGGCTATTGACTGGAACAGAGTTTACAGGCGTTCAAATCGTTGGTGGCGGGGGACAGAATAAGTATCTCAATCAAATGACCGCGAACGCCAGCGGTCTAACAGTACAGGCGGGGCTGGTCGAAGCTACAGTGGTGGGGAATGCTCTCGTGCAGGCGATCGCCGTGGATCGATTTGAATCCCTTGCGAGCGGAAGGGACTACGTAAGACAGAATGTCAGAATGGAAGAATTTGTCCCGAAGAAATCGAAGGATTTGGATTTGGCTGCAAAAAGATATGGAGAGATCGAAAAAAGGTTTACCGGAAACAAAATTTCAGCATGAGTTCATAAGCAAAATTTTGCGTCTTGTCTCGATCGCTCTTTCGCTTTTTTGCCTTCTTCTATCCGCTCCGGCTCAAGATCGGTTAAAGTCCAATTCATCCCAGGCGCGGACGCAGCCTACACTGTTTATTATTGGCGATTCAACGGTTAATAATACCGGTCAGGGGGTTCAGGGTTGGGGAAATGTCATTGATGGATTCTTTGATAAGACAAAGATCAACATAGAAAACCGGGCCCGTGGCGGCCGCAGCAGTAGAACCTTTTATACAGAGGGGCTTTGGGACCAAGTTTTGTCCAAAATAAACAAGGGCGATTTCCTTCTAATACAATTTGGACATAACGACGGCGGCCCGATCGATAAAGAAAAGGCTCGCGGGTCACTGAAAGGCGTCGGTGACGAAACGAAAGAAATTGTCGTTGAGGCAACGGGAAAAAAGGAGACCGTGCACACATACGGTTGGTATCTGCGAAAATTCATCTCGGATGCCAAATCGAGGGGAGGTATTCCGATCGTCCTCTCACCCGTTCCACGAAATATCTGGAAAGAAGGCAAGGTCGTCCGGGCCTCATCGGATTATGGAAAATGGGCGGAAGAGAGCGCAAAGGCGGGTACCGCGTCTTTCGTTGATTTAAATGAGATCATCGCACGACATTACGAGAAAGAAGGTCAGGAAAAGGTCGCCGGGACTTATTTTACGACAATCGATCACACGCACACGACACCTGCCGGCGCCAGACTAAATGCGTCCGCCGTTGTCGAGGGGTTGAGAAAGTTAAAGAAAATTAAGTTAAGAAAATATCTGATAGAAAACTAAGTTCCGACTATAGGTATGTCTCAGAACGTGCTCCTCCGCGCAGTAAATATTTCAAAGCATTATGCCGGCGTTCAGGCATTGAGAAGAGCCTCGTTCGACCTCAATGCGGGTGAAGTTCATGCGCTTGTCGGTGAAAACGGCGCGGGCAAATCGACGTTAGTAAAAATCATCACCGGCGCGGCCTTAGCCGACGAAGGAGAGATCCTTTTCAATGACCAACCCATAAAAGAAAATTCACCCGGATATTCCAAATCCCTCGGAATTGCAGCGATCTACCAGCAACCCGCGCTTTTTCCCGAACTGACCGTAGCAGAGAATTTGGCGATCGGTCGGGAAAGGTCCGGTCCGTTTGGGGTTGTAAAATGGAAGGAACGCCGTCGCGTTGCCAAGAACCTGCTGGAGCGTGCGGGTGCCAGGATTAACACGGACGCAATTGCCGCAGAGCTGTCGATG
>DATJGV010000183.1:0-7927 GCA_035494575.1 Pyrinomonadaceae bacterium
AGACGCCGAAGTCGAGAGGGCTGCCCTTGCCGGTACAATGGCGTTGGCGGAGCAAAAACCCGCGGCGAAACAGCCGAATTATGTGCTTGAGATACTGGGACTGGTGCTGGGCACACCGGAGTTTCAGAGAAAATGAACTGCGGCCGAGCGCGAATTTTTATCGCGGAGCGATTAATTGAATTTAGCCGTGGGTTTCAACCCACGGACATCGTGCGGCAAAATACCCGCGTCGCGTTAGCGATGGTTGAATCTTTCGGATTATTCAATTGTCGCTGACGCGACAGGATTGAACCTTAACATCGCCGTGCGCTTAAGGGCACGGCTAAATTCATCAAGCCGCTGACGCGGCATTGTCCGGGATTAGAGTAACTTTGTTTTAACTATTGAAATGAGAAATCTGCAATTTTTCCGGCTGGTTTTTATAATGTTGTGTTTACTTCCTCTGATCGCAAATGCTCAATGGCAGCGGCAACGCATAAATACGACTGCCGGATTTCGCGGCCTTGCCGTTGTTGATGACAACATCGTCTGGGCAAGCGGAACAGGTGGAACCGTCATTCGCACAACGGACGGCGGCTCGACATGGAGGGTTATTACAGTTCCCGGAGCCGAAAAGCTCGATTTTCGCGATATCGAAGCGTTCGACGCCGACAACGCTTACATCCTCAGCATTGGCAACGGAGAAAACTCGCGCATTTACAAAACCACCGACGGCGGCGCGACGTGGAAACTGCAGTTTACAAACAAAAACGAAAAAGCCTTTTTCGACGCCATCGCATGCCGCGACAGCGAAAATTGCGTTGCGATGTCCGATCCGGTTGACGGCAAATATTTGTTGATCAGCACGAGCGACGGCGGCTCCGCCTGGAGTCCGATGCCGAACGAAACGATGCCGGCCGCAAAACCCGGCGAAGCGGCGTTTGCGGCAAGCGGAACATGTCTTATCAGGGTCGGGAAAAAGGATATCTATATTGTTACCGGCGGCACTGATGCCCGCGTTTTTCATTCCGACAACGACGGCCAGGACTGGACTGTAACAGATACGCCATTTGAAAAAGGCTCCGCCGGATTGGGCATTTTCTCCATCGCAATGCGCGACGGCGATCACGGCATCATCGTCGGCGGCAATTACGAGAAACCCGACAGAAACACCGGCAATCTCGCCTTCACCAAAAACGGCGGAAAAACATGGACCGCCGGAGTGGGGCTGAGCGGCTATCGGTCCGCCGTTGCGTACATTAATAAAGATAATGTGATCGCGGTCGGCACGAACGGCTCGGACCTCTCGATCGACGGCGGAAAGAATTGGACGCGCCTCGACGGCGAAAATTACAACGCCGTACAAGCCCACGGCACATCCGCGATCTGGGCCGTCGGGCCGAACGGCATGGTCGCAAAGCTGAAGGTGAAGAAAAAGATGATGTAAGCACCGGCGATTCATCGTTCGTAAACCGTTGTTTTATATCGTTGTGCTGTGCATAATATCCTGTACTATCCTTGCAATATCTGCTAAACTGTTAACCGGAGCTGCGCGCCCTCAAGCGTACCTCGGTGCGCGTTTTCCATTGGGTTTTCGATCCTTGAAAACCTCTGAGCCTCGATCACCGGCCCGCTTCCTGCAAAAAGATCGTGGGACAGTGGGACAAGTGGGACAAGAGCTAAACCCTTTGTTTTCAACAACGGCCTTGTCCCAACTTGTCCCAGCTTGGGACAAAATGGGACAAAATCGGAAAGATCGGCCACTAAAATTTCATCGTGCCGCGGGTTGAATTTTCCCGCCGTTCGATTAGTCTATTTATTTCGAGATCTTTATAATGGACACAAATACGCCTACAAAAACCGCTCCTGAGAAACCGCTTTCCTGCACTTCGGAAACGTCGCTGACCCGTGAACAGCAGATCGAGCTTTATCGTTACCTCAAACTGACGCGTCTGTTCGACGAAAAGACCGTCGCGATGAAACGGCAGTCGAAACTGACGGGCGGCGTATTTACATCGCTTGGACAAGAAGCGACAGCGGTTGGAACCGCGTTCGCGCTCGAACCGCAGGATTTTATCGCTCCGCTTATTCGCGACATCGGCGCCTGCTTTGTAAAAGGCATTGAGCCGCGAACGATCTTCCTGCAATACCTCGGACGCGGCAACGCACCGAGCCGAGCGACCGACGTGCAGTTTCATTTTGCCGATCTTGAAAAAGGCTTCATCGGGCCGATCTCGCATCTCGGCGACATGATACCGGTAATGACGGGCATCTTGCTGGCTTCGCGAATGAAAAAGGAAAACCGGGTCGCGGTCGCTTACATCGGCGAGGGAGCAAGTTCGACCGGAGCGTTTCACGAAGGCGTAAATTTTGCCGCCGTTCAGAAACTGCCGCTGATCACGATCATCGAAAACAACGGCTACGCTTATTCAACTCCGACGCGAAACCAATGCGCAGCCGAGCATTTTGCTAACAAGGCGGTCGGCTACGGCATCAAGGGATTGTCGGTCGACGGCAACGACGTGATCGCCTGTTACGAAGTGATGAAACAAGCCGTCGAACACGCTCGCGGCGGCAACGGCGCAGTGCTGATCGAGGCCCACACATATCGCCGCAAGGGTCACGCCGAACACGACAACCAGTCGTACGTTCCCGACGGCGAGATCGCCTGGTGGGCCGAACACAACGACCCGATAACACGCAGCGAGCTATATTTGGAGGAGAAGAATATTTTATCGCGAGCGGATATGGAAGCGATGGCCGGCGATCTGAAAAAATTCATCGACGCCGAAGCCGAGTGGGCCGAAAGCCAGCCGGACCCGTTGCCCGAATCCGCCGCGTATGATGTTTTCGACAACAAATTAGTGCCGCCGGCGTTTAAGAAAACGATATTGGAGAAATAGCCGCAAAAAAAGACCAAGAATGAATAGTTTCATCAGCGTTCCATTCAAAACCGAAAGCGGCCTGTCGCAAGTCAATGGCGTCGGCAAATTTTCGAGCGCCGGTGTCGTGCTGGAATTCGAGTCGAAGCTTTTCGGAATTCTGCCGGGCGGCGTGAAAGAAGCGCGTATTCCGCTTGCCGAAATTCTCGATGTTAAATTCAAAAAAGGTGTCCTGAAACGCGGAGCAAAGATAGAGCTCAGAATGAGAACGTTTGGTAAGCTCAGCCAACTTCCGTACAAAGACGGCAAACTTACACTGAAACTCGAACGCGACGATTACGAACGCGGCGAAGAAGCCGTCGCGAGATTGCAAAAAGATATGGCCGAGCAGCAGGAGTCGGAACCGCCGCCGCACACTCCGGTAAGCCGTTTGTTTGACGAGAGCGAGGATGAAGAAACAAAGAAGTTATAACCGAAGTGAGATATAATTGAATAGAGGAGGTAAAAAGGCCATGCAGACAATATCAGTCGAAATCCCCGCGACAACTTTCGCTGCCTTGGGCGATTCGCCGGACGAATTTGTAAATGAGATGCGAATTGCGGCGGCCGTCAAATGGTATGAACTTGGAAGACTTTCGCAGGGAAAAGCTGCAGAAGTCGCCGGTCTAACACGCTCTGCATTTATCGACGCCCTTTCCCGATTTAAGGTTTCTCCGATACAAATAACGCCGGAGGAGCTTACGCGAGAGCTTGAAAATGTTGATTAAGAAGGTTGTCGTCGATGCTTCACCATTCATATTGTTATGCAAATGTGATTTGATTGGACTTTTGCCGCAAATATTCTCACAAATCGAAATGCCGGACGCAGTAGCGCAGGAAATCATTCGTGGTAATGATCTTGCTTCTCAGTACCTGTTCAATTTTGAAAAAGACTGGCTAACCCGGCGACAAGCTGATCCGGTTTCAGAAGTATTAGTTTGGAATCTGGGTGATGGTGAAACGGAGGTTTTAAGCCTTGCCTTCGAAGATAAGGAGACAATTGCTCTTGTCGATGATCGTGCAGCACGAAGATGCGCAGATACTCTAGGGGTACGCACGCTCGGCACCGGTGGCCTGCTCATAGCAGCGAAAAGAAGGAGCCTTATATCAAGTGTAGAGTCGGAATTAGACAAGCTGGAAAATGCGGGCCTTTATCTTTCCGATGATCTTCGCATTATTATTTTGGCTGAGGCCAATGAACTAAGTTAAATGTCAACAGCAACAAAAACAGAAGCAAAAGCCCTGACGATGGTCGAGGCCATTCGACAGGGGATATGGGAAGAAATGACGAGCGATGAGAGTGTGTTCGTCATTGGCGAAGACGTCGGTACGTATGGCGGCGCGTTCAAGCTGACCGAAGGCTTTATCGACCATTTTGGCACGGAACGCATGATCGACACGCCGATATCTGAGGCCGCGATCGTCGGTGCGGCGTGCGGCGCCGCACTTATGGGAATGAAGCCCGTCGCGGAGTTTCAGTTCATCGACTTTATCTCATGCGGGTTCGACATGCTGACAAATTACGCGGCGAAATCACGTTATCGCGGGTGCGGCGGCATTCAGGCCGTGTTTCGCGGGCCGTGTGGTTCCGGCGTTCGCGGCGGGCCGTTTCATTCGCTCAACGCGGAATCGTTTTTCCTTAACACGGCGGGCCTGAAAATGGTCGAACCGTCCACGTCATACGACGCAAAGGGTTTGATAAAAGCGGCGATCCGCGACCCCGATCCGGTGCTGTTCTTCGAGCACAAGAAACTTTATCGTCTGCCGCGACTTCGCGAAGAACTGCCCGAAGACGATTACATCGTCGAAATCGGTAAAGCGCGCGTTGCGCGCGACGGAAACGACCTGTCTATAATCACGTTCGGTGCACAGGTCTTGAACGCTCTTGATGCAGCAGATGTTCTTGAAAAAGAAGATGGATTGAGCGTCGAGGTCATTGACCTACGAACGCTCGCCCCGCTTGATAAGGAAGCAATACTAACAAGCGTTAAAAAGACCAACCGCGCGATGATCCTGCACGAAGCCTCGCTCACCGGCGGCATTGGCGGCGAGATTTCGGCCATCATCGCTGAAGAAGCCTTCGAATGGCTCGACGCGCCGGTGATTCGCGTTGCGTCGATCGACTCACCCGTTCCATTCGCTCCACAGATGGAGGATTATTTTTTGCCGCAGGTTAGCGAGATCGTCGATGCGGCAAGGAAACTCGCGAGTTACTAAGCCCAACAATAAAAGGGATGGAAGGGATACCGTAGAAAACCGATCCGTTGTATCCTCTCCATCCCTGTTCATAAAGAAACCCAAACAAGCTACTGCCCGATCAGCATCCTGGGATCCTGCTTTTGCTTTAGCTCATATTCCTTCGGGGGAACGCCGCCTTGCAGATATTTGACAAAATAATCCCAGCGACGCCGCATCATGTACGAACTCGCCGGGCCGTAGCCATGATGTGCATTCGGGATCAACAGCAGATCAAAATCCTTGTTCGCTTTGATCAATGCATCGACGACGAGCAGCGTGTTGTACGGCGGGACGTTGTCGTCCATTGTTCCGTGCGCCAGCAGCAGATGGCCTTTCAGATTCTTTGCGTAGTTCTGATTTGCCTGGTCTTCGTAATTCGATTTGCCGTTCGCGTCCTTTGTTTCGAGGCCGATGTAGCGTTCGCCCCAATCGTCCTCGTAATTCCGGTTGTCATGGTTGCCCGATTCGGAAATGCCGACCTTAAAGAAATCGGGATAGCGAAACATTGCAGCCGCCGTAGCAAAACCGCCGCCTGAGTGCCCCCAGATGCCGACCCGATCGAGATCGATATAGGGATATTTCGCCGCAAGCTGTTTAATGGCCCCGACTTGATCGGGCAGAGTATTATCCGCCATGTCGCCGTAGCACGAATCGTGAAATTTCTTAGACCGCAGCGGGTTACACATACCGTCAACCTGCATAACGATAAAACCAAGCTCGGCAAGCGCCTGATTATCTCCACGCGAAGCCGAAAAGGAACGCGAGCCGACGCTGCCGCCTTGCGGGCCGGGATATATGTAATCGATGATCGGATATTTTTTGCTCGGGTCAAGATTTGTCGGCGTGTACATCAACCCATAAAGGTCGGTAACACCGTCACGCGCCTTAACGGTGATTCGCGTCGGCGGCTTCCAACCCGTCGCCCTAAGTCGGGAGATATCGGTTTTTTCGAGATTTGCAATAAGCTTGCCGGTCGCATCCCGCAGATCAGAAACCTGCGGCGTATCCGGCGTCGAATATGCGTCGACGAAATATTTCCCGTCAGGCGACAACGAAATCTCGTGGTTCGCGTTTTCGGGGGTGAGCCGCGTCATGTTTTTCCCGTCAAAATTCACTCGGTAAAATTGGCCAAAATAGGGATCGACACCCGCTTCACGGCCGCCGGCGAGGAAATAGATCTCGCGATTCTTTTCATCGACCTTCAACACGCGCCAGACGGCAAAATCGCCTTTCGTTATTTGATTCTTAAGTTTTCCCGTCGTGAGGTCGTAAAGATAAAGATGTCCCCAGCCGTCGCGTTCGGTAAACCATATGAACTCGTTCGAAGCGGGAAGGTAACGCCAGTTTACTTCGCCCTGGCCTGATTCGAACTGCGTCGCAGTTGTTTCCTCGTAAACATCGCGGATATTCCCTGTGGCGGCGTCAGCCACACGAAGGTTTTCCTTTTTGTGGTCGCGCGATGTCGAGACGAAAGCAAGCTTGGTTGCATCAGGGCTCCAGTAAACGTCGTCCCATCCGCCTGAGCAGGAAACGTCATCGCATTGCGTCGAACGGTGCTGGTCGGGGTCCATTTTGAGCCGAATCACTTTCGGATTATCGACCTCGATGATGACCCGCTGAATTGTCGTTACGACCGCATCTCCAGGCAGAGGATATTTCCACGCCTCAAGCTTTGGGTGACCGACGTTTGTCGAAACGAGATACATATCGCCGGTACCTCGCTGGTCCTGTTGAAACGTCGCGATCTTTTTCGAGTCCGGCGACCAAACCAATATCGCACGGTCGCTGTGGACCCATCCCGCGTTGTCCGTCGCGTAACCAAAATCCTTGATGCCGTCTGTTGTAAGCTGCGTCTCTTTGCCGGTGGTGCTGTCCTTGACCCACAAGTTGTAATCCTTTATGTACGCCGTGCGTTTGCCATCGGGCGACACCACACCTTCGCCGCCACCGCCGCGACGTCCGAATCCGCCGGCACGATTCGCATTCGGAACGCCAAGTTTTTCCAGTGTGGAATCGGTTCGCCGTGAGCCGTCAACCGGATTGACCAACACGTATTCGCTGCCGGTTGGCGTCAGGACGCGATACCAGAATCTGCCGTCTGCCAAAAACGTTGGGCGAACGCCGGACCGGTCAACCAGCTGACCCGTATTATAACCGAGCATTTTTTCGGCACGGGCGTAATCTTCGGCGGTATAAACACGCGGGGACGGCTGCTGTGCAAAAAGGGCCGTGGCCGCAACAAGTATTGTGAATGCAACAGAAAGAGATTTAATTTTGTTCATGGATTTTGCAATATTTTAATGCGGAAAAGAATGAAAAAACAAACATAGATACGAGTAAAGGCGACCAAAGGTTTTGAGCTGTTTTGGATAATTACGAATATAGCCTGGCCTTTCAGTTTTAAAATCTGACCGTGTTAATAAGGTTACCTTACAACCATCGCCGCTTTTGGTATTATCAAATAAAAACTTTCTCCACGCGAACAATATGAAGAATAATGCCACTAAACCCGTTCGGGTAGCCGCTCTTTTCCTTTGTACGGTATTACTTTTTGTTTCCGCAGTTCTTGCGCAAAACAGCATTCGGCTCGACGTTGATGCAACGCGGGCCGCGATCAATATTATTCACGTTAAAGAAACTTTCGCAGCGAAAACGGGCGATTTTGATCTGTATTATCCAAAATGGATACCTGGCGAGCATTCGCCGACCGGCACGATCAACGACATGGTCAACCTGTACATCACTGCTGACGGAAAGCCGCTGAAATGGCAGCGTGACCCTGTCGACAT
>DATJGV010000184.1:0-3585 GCA_035494575.1 Pyrinomonadaceae bacterium
CGTGAATCCGTATTTTTGCAGGATCGCCTGTCCTTCGGCACTCATCACAACCTCGATAAACTGTTGCGCAGCTTGTTTTTGCCTGCTGTTTTTTACAACCGCAACAGGATACAGTATCGGCGTGTGGCTGTCTCCGGATGCCGTCGCGACAATGCGGATCTTTTCACCGGCGATGCGTGCATCCGTCGCGTAAACCACGCCCGCGTCGGCGTCGCCTCGCTCGACCCAGTCGAGCACTTGGCGCACGTCCTCTGCAAAAACCAATTTCGGTTGAACAGCATCTTTCAAACCGAGTTTATCAAAAACCTGTTCCGTATATTGTCCGGCAGGAACCGTTTTCGGATTGCCGATAGCGATTTTCGTAAATTCAGATCTTGTCAGATCGTTGAAACTGGTTAGGCTCGCCTTTGCGTCCCGAGGAACGACAAGAACCAGCTCGTTCCCTGCAAAATTACGGCGTGAGTCCTCGTCGATCAAACCTTCTGTCGCTAGATCGTTCATCTGGTTTTCGCCCGCGCTCGCAAAGATGTCGATCGGCGCACCCGTTTCGATCTGTCTCTGCAGCACTCCCGAAGCGGCGAAATTAAAATTTACCCGTGTACCCGTTTTTGTTTTGTACAGAACACCGATCTCGTTAAACGCGTCCTTCAGCGAGGCAGCAGCGGAAACCGTAATACCGCCGGTCGGGCCCGAATCCGTCCCACATCCTCCGCAGACCGCGACAAAACAAAGAAGCAATAATAGCTTTGGAAACACCTTTGCCAATCTCATAATTGAAGACGTTTATGATATCAGTTACCACATCAGTTATTCCGAAAGACCATTCTGAAGGTGCCCGTAACGCCTCAATGATCACTTTTTCTGAACATCCCGCACGTCCCCTGATCTATCCGGGAAACAAACAGCAACGCGAAATTGTAACCCATTAGAACGCTTTCAGGCTTTACGTTTTCGATCTTGTCTTTTGAAGAATGCAAATACTCCTGCCACTTGTTCGACAGCCCGTGAAACGTTATCGCGGGAATGTCCTTATTTACGAACGATGAGGAATCCGCATCAGCATTATTAATTGCCGCCTCGGATAGCGGCATGTTCACCTCCTTGGCGAGGTCCTTCGCTAATTTCGCCATTCCCGGAGTTGAAGCGTTAGTCATAACTTGAGGATAAGCAAAACCGAAGCTGTCAAAATTTATCATCGAGCAGTATTGGTCACGGTCTTCTTTTGGTATCGCTTTGGCCATCGCCGCAGAGCCGACCAGGCCTTTTTCCTCATTTCCAAAGGCTACGAAAACGTATGTCTTGTTCGTTTGATAATTTTTCAGCGTGCCGTAAAGATTTGCAACGATCACCAAACCGGTCCAATTATCGATCGCGCCACAGCCTTCGTTCACCTTGTCATAATGAGCTCCGACGATGACAGTCTCAGCGGTTGTGCCTTTTTTTGTTATCGTCAGATTTTGAACCTTGCCAAAATCCTGAATCTTGAGGTCGTCGTCCGCGGCACCCATCCGTTTGAACAGCCGTTTTGAGGCGTCAAGCCGTTCGTCGTTCTTGCAGACGTGCATTTGCATCTCGGACGTGATGTCGGCAACGCCTATTTTGGCCGAGCTTGTTTGGCCAAACGCCACCGCGGATATAACAAGAGCCGATATGGAAGCGAGTACAATTTTTGTCTTCATTGGGGGATGATCTTAGAAATGGACATTAACAGACGCTCGAAAATCCAAACGCAAAACAGATTCCTGGCTGAATAATTTAACATACGCCGCCCGGATCTCGTCTATTTTAGTGCTGCTGTCTTTTTGCGTCCTGCGTGAATATAGAAAAACGATGACCTTGCTCTGTTCCTTAATTATCTGCCCGTTCTTGTTTCGATATTGCCCGACACCGTCGAGGACCGTAAATCCGTCGGGGAACCGCGAGGTCACAACATCGTTAAGGAACTTGTTCCATTCTTCGTCGCTGACGACGGAACCATCCGGCAACGAGCGTCCGAAATAAAGCTCAGTGCGGACATATTTGTCGGCCGATATTGTAACCGCATTGCCGACAAAACCTGGCCGCGGGAACGCATACGCGTCAGTGAAAATAAGCGTGGAAAGGAGCAAAGCAAGGAAGAGCTTTTGAATTTTCATCGCAGAAACCAAAAAAAGTTGTCAGCTGATAGCCATCAACGGCAGCCACAGATATTAATGACCGGTCTCGCCCTTGATCAGATTTATCGCGTGCTGCAGCACCGGTTTGATGATCTCGAAACATTCCTTTACAGCTGTTGGCGAGCCGGGCAGATTGATGATAAGCGTATGATCGCGAATGCCGCAAATGCCGCGCGACAGCATTGCGAGCGGCGTGTTTTTTGATGTCTCGCGGCGAATGGCCTCCGCAATGCCCGGCGCTTCCCTTTCGATAACCGCCTGCGTCGCTTCCGGAGTGTTGTCCCGATGTGCAAAACCGGTACCGCCCGTTGTGATTATAAGGTTAACGTCCGCGCGTTCCGATGCGACATACAGGGTGTTGCGAATATCGTCGAGGTCGTCCGAGATTATCACCTTATCGTGAACCTCTGCTCCCATTGCGATCAGAAGACCGACGAGCGTCACGCCCGACACGTCGTCCTCTTCGCGGCGGGTATCGCTGACGCTGATGACCAAAGCTCTGATGGGATGATCTGCCACAAGATATTTCAGGCTGCTGTTGACTCTATGCTCTCAAGATCACGCATTCGTTTGCTGTAGATCATACTGAGCAGCACTCCAAACACGACGAGCAGCATTCCGGCCATCGACGTGGCCGATTGCTCTTCGCCGAACACCAATGCACCTACGAGCAGCGCGTAAATGAGGCCGGTGTAATTCACAATGGCAACGCCGGCGACGCGTTCCTTTTGCAGCGCGCTTGTCAGAAAAACCTGCCCGAGCTGCGAAAACACCGCGATCAAAAACAGATAAAACCAGTCCCAGCCCTGCGGCGTCCTCCATTCGAAAAATATTCCGATCAAACCCGCGATCGCTCCCACGAGTTGAAAATGCAGGACGATCGTTAACGGATATTCTTTACCCTTTAGGCCTCTAACGAGATTGTACGCCATTCCGGAACAAAACGCGGAAATAATTCCCATCGCGAGATAAAAGAGCGAGATGCGCGAATCGAACTGCTCGATCAGGATCACACCTGAAAACGCGACCGCATAAAAGATCCACTGAAGTCCTTTCACCCCTTCTTTCAGCACAAAGATCGCAATAATGCTCGTAAATATCGGCGAAAGATACTGTATCGTCATCGCCGACGCCAGCGGTAAATGCTGGAGAGTTATAAAAAAGAAAAACAACGCGGTCGTCCCGAATGCGCCGCGGAGCAGCAGCATCAAATGGTTTGAACCGATCCAGTCGGCCTTTGCGCGATGAATGCCGACAAAGCAAAAAACCGAGGCGATCGAGCAGCGAAAGAAAACGACCTCCATCGCCGGAATGTGAGCGACCTCTTTAACCAGAATATTTGCCAACGAAAAAGCGAGCGTCGATAAGAACATCGAACGCACGCCGTCCGTAAGAAATTTACCGTTATCTTTCAATCCCGGTTCTTATT
>DATJGV010000185.1:0-7466 GCA_035494575.1 Pyrinomonadaceae bacterium
CTCGATCGATGACGATTACGGCGCGGGCCTTATCCTTTGGCATCCGAAGGGCGGCATTGTCCGCATGGAAATGGAAAGGCTGCTTAAGGAAGAGCTTGAGCGACGGGGATACAGCTTTGTTTATACGCCGCACATCGCGAAACGGCAGCTTTGGGTCACGAGCGGACACGAAGGCAACTATGCCGACTCTATGTATGCCCCGACGAGCATCGAGGACGAAGAATATCGGCTAAAACCGATGAACTGTCCATTCCACATCGGCATCTATAAATCGAACCAGCGGAGCTATCGCGATCTGCCGCAGCGATATTCGGAAATGGGAACGGTTTACCGTGCGGAGCTTTCTGGTACGCTGCACGGTTTGATGCGGGTTCGAGGATTTACGGTCGATGACGCTCATCTTTTCGTGCGTCCTGACCAGATACACGCCGAGGTCGCCGACTGTCTCGATTTTGCGATCAAGGTTCTTGAGATCTACGGTTTCGACAAAGTGCGGTTCGAGCTTTCGGTTCGCGGCGCTGCCGAAAATAAAGGATATCTTGGTTCGGATGAAGACTGGATCGCGGCTGAAGAGCAGCTTGCATCCGCTCTGAACGAACGGAAAATATCGTATGAGCGGATCGAGGGCGAAGCGGCATTCTACGGTCCCAAGATCGATATCAAGATCGAGGACGCCATTGGCCGCATTTGGCAGCTTGGAACGATCCAGCTTGACTGGAACCTGCCCGAGCGTTTCGAACTGGAATACACGGGCGATGACAATCAAAAGCATCGTCCGATAATGATCCACCGGGCGCTGTTCGGGTCGATCGAGCGATTCTTCGGTGTGCTCATCGAGCATTACGCCGGAGCGTTTCCGCTGTGGCTAGCTCCGGTTCAGGTTGCGGTGCTGCCGATAACGGATCGTATTAACGAATATGCCGAGTCGATCACGGCCGAGTTACGCGATGCGGGTTTCCGCGTCGAAGTGAATTTAAAAAGCGACAAGATAGGTGCGAAAATTCGCGACGCGCAATTGCAGAAGGTGCCGTATATGCTTATCTTAGGAGACAAAGAGCTGGACGAAAAGCAAGTCGCCGTCCGCGAACGCAAACAGGGAGACATCGGAGCGATGTCTCTGGCTGAATTTAAGGAAATGATCGCGCAGAAGAAGCAGCTGCGGAGCATTTAGGCTTTTAACAAAAGGAGGCAATATCGCTAGAAGATTTGGTGGAAATAGATTTAAACCGCGTTTTCGTGAGCCGCTTCACCGCACGAACGAGCGCATAAGAGTTCCATCGGTACGTGTTGTTACCGAGGACGGCGAGGCTCTGGGCGTGATGGACACGAGAGACGCAGTAGCCCGGGCACGAGCGGCCGGAGTTGATCTTGTTGAGATCGCGCCGAATGCACAGCCGCCGGTCTGCAAGATGATCGATTACGGCAAATTCCTTTATGAGCAAAAGAAAAAGGCCCATGAAGCGAAAAAGAAACAGGTCACCGTACAGGTAAAAGAAATAAAGTTTCGGCCCGGTACCGACGCTCACGATTACGGTTACCGCATGGAGCGCGCCCGCGAGTGGCTTGCCGACGGTGACAAAGTCAGAGCCGCGATCGCTTTTAGAGGCCGCGAGATGACGCACCGCGAGCTCGGCGCAAAGATCTTGAAACAGTTGACCGCGGATCTGGCCGATCTCGGAGACGTTGAGGTAGCACCGAAGATGGAAGGCTACCAGATGTTTACTATCTTTATCCCGAAAAAGGCAAAGCCGGAGGGCAAAAAACAGGCTGCCCCAGCAGCCGCCCCGGCGCCCGAGAAAGAGAAGAAACAACGTGCGGAGACCGCGAAGCCAAAACCGGAGCCAAAAGGGGACGACGACATTTTTTGATTTTTTGCGGTCAGTGAACCGCGGCAACAGGCAGACAGCGTGTTGTACATGTAGGAGAATAATTATGCCAAAACTTAAAACACACAAGGGCGCGGCGAAGCGTTTTCGCTCGACGGCGAGCGGCAAATTCAAACGCGGGCACAGCCACGCGCGCCATATTTTAACCAAGAAAACTAATAAACGTAAACGTAATTTAGATATCGATGTATTGGTTTCCGAAGGCGATCAAAAACGCGTAGAAGCGATGCTGCCGTACGGACGAGACTAGCCGATTTTGGATTTTGGATTTGCGATTTTGGATTGGTTAGTGAGCTGCGTTGAATCCGGTAAATCCGCATTCCGCATTCCGCATTCCGAAATCAAACGATTGAAAGGAGTTTAAGACATGCCTAGAGCAAAACGTGGTAACAAGCGCACCGAAAAGCGCAAAAAGATATTAGCCTTAGCCAAAGGCTATCGTGGAACAAAATCGAAGCTGTACCGGTCGGCAAAAGAGTCGGTCGAACGAGGACTGAACTTTGCATACACCGGCCGAAAGCTGAAAAAACGTGATTTTCGCAAGCTTTGGATAGTGCGTATCAACGCGGCATGCCGTTTGAACGATATCAAGTATTCGCAGTTCATGCATGGCCTCGACCTGGCCGGCATCGAGCTCGACCGCAAAGTCCTTGCCGACCTGGCCGTAAAACAACCCGAGACGTTTGCGACCATCGCCGGACAGGCAAAAGACGCTATCGGCAAGAAACAGCAAGCTGCGGCTTAGTTTCTTTGGCCGCGGATTCACGCGGATGAGCGCAGATTCAGAAAATCCCTATCTGTGTTTATCCGCGTGAATCCGCGGCAAATTCTTTCCTAAATACCGATCTCCGCCTTGGCCTCGGCGAATTTATCAACGGCAAAATCCAAATCTTCTTTTGAATGTGCTGCCGAAACCTGCGTACGTATTCGCGCCTTTCCCTTAGGCACGACCGGGAACGAAAAGGGGATCACATACACGCCTTTTTTCAAAAGCGATTCGGCCATCTTCACTGCGGGTACCGCATCGCCGAACATTATCGGTACAATAGGGTGCTCGCCGGGCAAGACTTCCAACCCAATACCTGCGATCTTTTCGCGGAAGTATCGAGTGTTATCCATGAGTTTGTCCCTCAGTTCCGTCGATTCGCTAAGCAGTTCTATTGCCTTAATTGACGCGGCAACGATCGGCGGCGCAACCGAGTTTGAGAAGAGATACGGCCGCGAACGCTGCCGCAGAAGGTCGATGATCTCTTTTTTACCGCTTGTGTAACCTCCGCTAGCTCCGCCAAGAGCCTTTCCGAGCGTTCCTGTTATCACATCGACACGATCCATAACGTTGTGATATTCGTGTGTGCCGCGACCGTGCTCACCCATAAATCCGACGGCGTGCGAATCGTCGATCATCACCATCGCATCGTATTTTTCCGCAAGATCGCAGATCTCCGGCAGCTTTGCGATGTAACCGTCCATCGAAAAAACGCCGTCCGTTGCGATCATTTTATATCGAGTAGCGGCAGCGTCCTTCAGCTTTGCTTCCAAGTCCTCCATATCCCCGTTCTTATACCGAAACCGCTGAGCCTTACTCAGGCGAATGCCGTCGATCACGCTCGCATGATTCAGTTCGTCCGAAATAACCGCGTCCTGATCGGCCAAAACCGTCTCAAATAACCCGCCGTTCGCGTCAAAACATGACGTATAAAGGATCGTGTCCTCGGTTCCCAGAAACTCGCTGATCTTCCGTTCGAGTTCCTTGTGAATGGTCTGCGTTCCGCAGATGAACCTCACAGATGAAAGCCCGTAACCCCATTTTCTTAGGCCTTCGTGAGCAGCTTCGAGAAGTGCCGGGTGATCGGACAGCCCAAGATAGTTGTTGGCGCACATGTTCAGGACCTTTTGCCCGCCACCGACGGTGATTTCGGCATCCTGTGGGCTTTCGATCACACGCTCTGACTTGTACAATCCGGCGTCTTTGATTTCAGTTAACGTATTTCCAAAATGTTCCCTAACTTTTCCGTACATATATTTAATAAGAGTTTTAACCCACGAATCACGCACAGCAGCCCGAATATAAAAAGCAGGGTTAATTGGGGTCCGCAAATATGGTCTTAAATCTTCCTACATCTCGCTAAAATCAAGAACGACCTTGCCGCTGTTGCCGGAGCGTATTGCCTCAAAGCCCTTTTCAAAATCTTTGTAGGAATAGCGGTGCGTGATGACCGGAGCGATATCGACGCCGGTTTCGAGCAGTACGCTCATCTGGTACCAGGTCTCGTACATTTCACGGCCGTAGATACCCTTGATCGTGAGCATATTGAAGACAACGGTTTTCCAATCGATCGGAAACTGCTCAGTCGGAATGCCAAGAAGCGCAATACGGCCGCCATGGAACATATTCGCGACCATATCGGTAAAAGCCGACGGCACGCCGGACATTTCGAATCCGACATCGAAGCCCTCTTTCATGCCTAGCTCTTTCTGAACGTCCTTGATGCTTTTCTCTTTTACATTTACGGCGCGCGTAACGTCACCCATTTTTTCGGCGAGTTCCAGTCGATACGGATTCACATCGGTGATGACAATGTTTCGAGCGCCCGCGTGTCGTGCGACCGCGGCTGCCATGATACCGATCGGACCCGCGCCTGTTATCAAAACATCCTCTCCAAAAACCTCGAACGCCAACGCCGTATGCACAGCGTTGCCGAATGGGTCAAATATCGCCGCCACATCAAGGTCAATGTCGGGCTTGTGTTTCCAGATGTTCGTCATCGGTACGGCGATGAATTCAGCAAATCCGCCGTTGGTATTTACGCCGATGCCACGTGTGTTCGCGCAAAGAGCCCGGCGCCCGGCCATGCAGTTACGGCATCGGCCACATACCAGATGCCCCTCGGCCGAAACGATATCGCCGACGTTAAAATCGTTCACGTTCGAGCCGACTTCGACGATCTCTCCGACAAACTCATGCCCAATAACGGTCGGCACTTTGATCGTTGACTGGGCCCACGCGTCCCAATTGTAGATATGCAGGTCGGTGCCGCAGATACCGCCGCGTTTGACCCGGATCATCACGTCGTTTATTCCCATTTCCGGCTCAGGAACGTCCTCTATCCACAGTCCCTGTTCTGCCTTGCTCTTAACGATGGCCTTCATTTATTAATCGAAAGTTCTCCCGTATTGCGAAGTTTTTCCTGGTTCATACAGCATCGCACAATTCGAACCCGCATAATGACTGGGTCGAACACTGACTGCCGCATTGATTTCAATGATAACAGACCCTAAACATCGCGCAAAAAAGCATTTGGTTATTTGAGTTTGCGAGATTTTCGTCTATTGGTAAAATGACGTGTGCCGGTGTCGAAATTCACCGGATTTCTGCTATTCTTTTAGTTTATGTCCGACGAGAAAGACAAAGTTGAGGCGATCAGAACCGTTTTTACGACGGAGTTCGAACGTTTTACCGATCTGAGCTTGGATGGCACGCCATTGAGCGATGCTGAGGCCATGCTACGCGAACTTGGCGAGCTAAAGATCAAGCACACCGGCAAAAAATCGGCGATCGCCGATGCAAAAAAGCTGATCGGCAAGGTCGCACCTGAGGAACGAGGAAATTTCGGGCAGTTTGTTCAGTCGGTCGAGAAAGAGATCGTTTCGTCGATCGAATCTGCCGAAACAAAGCTCAACGAATTCATCACCAACGCAAAGATCGAACGCGAACGCCTTGATGTAACGTTGCCTGGGCGTCGCCCTCGTACAGGGCACTTGCATCTGATCACGATCCTGCGGCAAAAGATCGAGGACATTTTCGTTTCGATGGGCTACGCGATCGAGGACGATCGTGAGATCGAAACCGATTATTACAATTTCGACGCGCTGAACATCCCCGAAGGGCATCCGGCACGTGAATCTCAGGACACGTTCTACACAACTGACGGGTTTGCCCTTCGGTCGCAGACTTCGACGGTCCAGATCCGCGCGATGGAACGCCGGGGCGTTCCGATCCGCATTATCGCACCCGGAAAAGTCTTTAGACGTGACACACCCGACATGACCCACGTGCCGATGTTTCACCAGATCGAGGGGCTCTGCGTCGATAAAGGCATCACGATGGCCCATCTGAAAGGAACCGTCACGGAATGGCTGAAACGGCTGTTCGGCGAGGACACGATAACGCGATTTCGCCCGTCGTACTTCCCTTTTACCGAGCCGAGCGCGGAATTCGATTTTTCGTGTTTCAAATGCCACGGAACAGGCAAATTCGAAGGCGAACGCTGCCGCCCGTGCAAAGGCTCCGGCTGGATCGAACTCGGCGGTTCGGGAATGGTGCATCCGAACGTGCTGAAGGCCTGCGGTGTCGATCCCGCGGTTTATTCCGGTTTCGCTTTCGGCTTCGGCCTCGAGCGCATGTGCGCGTTGATGTATTCGCTGGATGACATTCGGCTGATGTTCGAAAATGACGTGAGGTTTTTGGAGCAGTTTAGATAGGTGAATCAGTTCAATCCTGTAATTGCAGCTCACAAACATTCGAGCAATAATCGTAGCCAACTACTCGCAAGTAACTTGTGTGGGTGTTTCTATCGTCTGGAGTTATAGGACCCAATTGAAATCGAAGATCGGGTGGACGATGACAAATGCGCTGTGTGTCCTAAATGCGGAATCGATTCAGTTATTGGTTCTAAATCCAGCTTCCCAATTACGCATGAATTCCTAGATCAGATGCGTATTCATTGGTTTTGATTTATGAATATCAGCTACAACTGGTTAAGAGACCTTATTGAAATCGACCTCGCACCTGAATTGCTGGCCGAAAAACTCACGCGCGTCGGAATGGCGGTAGAGGGCGTTCATCCGCATGGTGATGATTATGTTCTCGACATCGATCTGACCTCGAATCGGCCCGACTGTCTGTCGCATCTCGGCATCGCGCGGGAGTTAAGGGTTATTACCGGACACGAACTAAAAACTGACGGCTCCAACCCTGAACCGCCGTATCCGTCCGCTTTGGCCGCCGATATTGTTAAGGTCGAAGATCCGGACCTGTGTCACCGTTTCACTGCCCGAATTATTAAAAATGTAAGGATCGGCCCCTCGCCCGACTGGCTGGTTAAACGGCTCGAGGCGATCGGCGAGCGGGCGATCAATAACGTCGCCGACACCACAAATTATGTAATGCACGAGCTTGGCCAGCCAATGCACTCGTTCGATCTCGATAAGCTTGCTGAAAACCGCATCGTAGTTCGCAGGGCTCGATCCGATGAGAAAATCAAAACCCTGGACGAGGTCGAGCGAAAGTTGGACGAGACAATGCTGGCGATCTGCGATGCGGAAAAACCGGTTGCGGTCGCAGGTGTTATGGGCGGCTTTGCGTCCGGTATAAGCGAGCAAACTACAAACGTGCTGCTCGAAGTTGCGTATTTCAAACGCGAAAGCATCCGTCACGCATCGCGAAAACTGAATCTTGCGACCGAAGCGAGTTACCGCTTCGAACGCGGCGTCGATATACAGAATCTGATAAACGCCTCGAACCGTGCGACCGATCTGATCTGCGAACTTGCCGGCGGCGAACGCGGCGAATTTATCGAT
>DATJGV010000186.1:0-6820 GCA_035494575.1 Pyrinomonadaceae bacterium
CGCCTACTGATGTCTTGGAAAGACGAGAATCGCATCGCTGACCTTGCGCTCGCCTTCTTTGTCGGACGGATGGTTAACTACCTTGCCGTCCAGGAACATCGTTGAGGAACCGCCGCCGTCCAAATTCATCGCATCGGTCGCCCCGAGTTCGAGCAGGTAATTTGCAAGATCGTACAGCCCGATGCCGCCGCTCGATTCGCTACGGCCATCAACGGTTATCATCAAAAATTTTCCGTCTTTTAATTTTGCAACCGCCGTTCGCGGATGACGCGTTTCGACAAAAGATTTGGAAGATTTTTCTTCCTGCCAGGTAACATCGACTTTGCCGTTTTTGATGAGTTGCGGAACGCCGCCGACCATGTCTTCGGATTGGCCGAATATACGATCAGGGATCGTCTCGGTCGGTGACGAATGATGCAAAGACAATCTTATTTTTGCGCCGGATTTCAGTACGGCCGATAGCATAGAACGTTTGTTTCCGCTTACGGACAGAACGTAGCCATCGCAGGGAATTTCCGTGTTACCGGCAAGATCACGAACCTGTATCACACGGTCTCGTCTAACGACGAATTCGATCCCGGAATTATTGGTCAACGTTGTTCGATGAAACGTTGGCGTATAGATCACGACATCATCCTCACCGCGTTCGCGGTTTGTTCCGACGTCATAATCTTTGCCTTTGACAGTTATGTTGTTATTGACGTTGGACCGGGTAATCTGGACATCTGTTTGATCAGCTGCATTTGCGATCATGAGGGCGGCGCGGCCGTTCAACGATTCGCTAAGCAACGAATTATTTATCATCAACAAACCCGCCGGGTCACCTGCAAAGATACTGTTATCCAATCTAAAAAATCCCGCGTTGATCGCGGCAAATGCGCCGTGCCGTGTTGCTATCGATGAAGTCTTTTCAGTTCCGATAGCAGCGTCCATTGCGTGGACGACGTCGAGACGCACTTTAGTTAGATCAAGCCGAAGCAAATTCATCTTGACCTGTTGCCCGCTTATCTCGCGTGTGACTTCGGCATACTCGATGCCGTCGCGCTCTGTTTTGAAATCCTGCGCCTGGATCTTGCCACCAAAAACACAGAGGGCACTGAGGAATAAAACTAGGGTTTGCAAATTGGCAAACGTGTACCAAAAGGAAGACTTGCTTTTCATGATCTCTGTGTTCTCCGTGTTCTCTGTGGCAAAAATTTCTTGATACATTTTGCCGGAAAACTTCGCGTTATGAAAATGAGGGACCAAGCGTCGTTCCTCGGTTCATATAAGAGGAGCTTTCTTAACAATGATAAATCACATATCTATCGGGGTTAATGACCCTGAAAATGTCGCAAAAGTCTTAGCCGAATTTTGGGACGGTATTGTTCTTCCGTTCCCGCCGGCTCCTGATTCGTTTATGGTCCTTGCGAACGACGGCAAGGGAACCGGTGTCGAGATCACGCCGATCAATACCGTCATCGTTCCTGGCGAAGGACTGCCGCCGGATGACGATACTGTGGCTGCGACCGAGGAGTACGAAGCCAAATTTGTGCGTAGCGATTTTGCGCCGCGTTACGTTCCAACGCATATTAACATCAACACAAAATTGAACATCGATGAGATCAAGGCGATCGCAAACCGCGAAGGCTGGCGCACGCTTGTCGCAAACCGCGGCGAAGGCCTGTTTCAGCTTGTCGAAGTTTGGGTCGAGAACCGGTTCATGCTTGAGGTGATGACGCCAGAGCAAACCGAGCGATATATCGAGATCACAAGTCCTGAATTTATCGCAAGGGCATTCGCCGAATTGGAAAACGCGTTTCCGCGTCCGCCGGCGCAGCCTGCAGCGACTGAGATACCAAATTTGATCGGTTAACCCACGAAGTTTGAGCCCGAACCACACTTCCTTGCTGTTTACTGGGATTGCAGCAAACTAAGGTTCGGGCTCAAACCTTTTCCAGTTTCCCTGCCAATCGTACATTTCGGTTGCCGAAAATCTTTTTTTGTAATCGTAAAACGACTCGCCGTCGTAGCAATACCCCAGATAGAAAAATTCCTTGCCGTGTTTCAGCGCAAATTCGATCTCTTTAAGCAAAGTAAAAATTCCGAGGCTTCGTGCCGACTCCGCCGGTTCGAACATTGCATAAACACTAGATACTGAATTGTCGCCTATATCTAAAAAACTCGCCGCAATTATTCGATCATTCAAACACGCATTGATCTCTAGCGTTTCGCACGGCGACTGAAGAGAAATAAAATCGTAGATAGTATCCGGGATGCCAAATTTAAACCGCATCTTGTGCCGGTCAAAGAGCAGTTCCTTTTCAGGCGTAATGCGTACGGGTTGGAGCGCGGTCGTTAAATCTGCGTTCTTTCGCAAAATGCGACGCTGGCTTTTTGAAAAGCAAAAATCCGCGAGCCTTATTCGTAAAGGAATGACCGCGCGGATCTCAAATTCGTGGACCCCAAGATTGTATCGAAAAAAGTGCGTGCCAAAATGCCGCCAGCCGTTGGCCAATAACAGATCAAGCTGCTGAGGCGTTATGCTTTCGGTAAAAAATTCCTGGTTTATGAGATCTGCCGCGAGCATCACCGGTTACAAATGTTTTCGGATCAACGGATAGCGAGTAACAAAATTATCATCGATCAGTTATTCCGAAAAAGCCATGATGAGATCTTTGGACAATTTTACCAATTAACTTTTCCTTCCTGCGACGTATCGATCTCGGCGATATTCACGCCCTCGTCGAAGAAAAAGATCTTCATATTGTCGAACAAAAACTGATGTGCATCCGGGCTAGACACGTCCAGGCCGAAATGGTTGATAAGCTGTTTTTGCTTCTGCTGCCACTCGGCCCAACAGTCTTTGCATATCTCGGCGGCGATCTTTTGACCAAGCTCGGTCGGGATCGGTGCAAACCCAAGCGGTTCGTTTTTTTGCCCGCATCGCGTGCATTTAAATTTGTCACTTCCAAATATAGCCATAGGAAAATCCTGAAATGATTTAACCACAGGTTAACACAGATGAACGCTGATATTAAGAACGGGCCGATCTGTGTCCGTCGATAGTTAACCTTCTTCTGTCGCTTTACGGATCGCGGCAAGCACATCGTCATCTTTTGGCCGGAAAAGACTCAAAGGTTCCACTTTGCGATATGCTATTTTTCCCTCCTTGTCGATCACGACAACAGCCCGTGCAGAACGGCCCGGCAGCCACGATTTTACGTCGTATTTTTTTGTAACTTCGCCTTTGTCGTCAGACAACAGCCGCAGCGGCAATTCTTTTTTTTCGGCAAAATCCTTGTGGGATTCGACCGAATCCATCGAGATGCCGACGACCTCGGCTCCGGTCGCCTGATAGTCTGACCAATGATCGCGAACCGAGCAAAGCTGCGCCGTGCAAACAGGCGTGTTGTCGCCCGGATAAAAAAGCAACACCACGGTTTTGCCGCGCTGGTCGCTCAACGTCCATTCGTTTCCATCGCCGTCTTTTAATGTAAAATCCGGCGCCGTTTCGCCTATGTTCATTGTGCCTCCGCCATAGGATAGAATTTTTCCAGTGCAAATTTTTCCGAAAAATATCTTCGCCGCCAATCAGGATTTACTTTGTCGAGCAGCAGCCCTTCGCTTGCGCCAAACGGATAAAAAACGACCCGCTCCCATTTTGCAAGATCAAGTTGTTTCATTTCATCGCCGATCACAGCAAGCAGACGCACCGCTTCCTTATCAAACGGCATAAAATCTTTTAACGAGCGAAAAGCCTTGCTGGGCTTTAGCTCTCTGCCTGCGAGCTCGGCCATTTTGTACTGCGTGTAACGTGCTATCCCCTCCTGCCACAGTTGGAAAGAGGCGTATTTGTAGTCGTCCGCCGAAAGTGATGCGGCAAACGCCTTGCGCGCGTCTAAGTACTTTGCGAACGCTACTCTGCGTTCTGTATCATCCTTCGCGGCCGAAGCAGCCATCAACAGATCGGTCAAATGCCGAAAATTATCGTCAACCTTCTTGTCCTTATAAGGAAACGGAAAATTTATTTGCCACATTCCCGACGTGTCGCCGTGAGCGAGATTGAGAGCTCCGACTTCATCAAAATATGTTGGCTGGGAATATTGAAGCTGATGAAAGTGCTCGTGCAGTACTACAAACACCCATCGAGTTGAAGTTTTGTCGTCCGTGTTTTCAGCCTTGCCGACGACGATCACCGGCGTTCGGTCAAACGCGGGAAATGTTGCGAGAAAGCTTTTTTGAAACTTTCGCGGCCGCCAGAAAACTTCGCTTTTTAACAGTTTGTCGTAACCGATCGATTGAAATTCGTCTGACGGTTTTGGATGACGGATCAGAAATTCGTGATCGTCAGTAACGAAAAGCATCGCAAAAGGAGCCGTGTGCCAGTCGGGCCAGATCTGGTCCTGCAGCTTTTCGCCAACCCTGAAGGCTTCGGCTATGCGGATGCGGTCAATGTCGGGAATGGAAGGGGTAGTCGAGGCGAAACCCTTTATTACTGAGACGAGGAACGTAACAAAGAGAAAGATTTTTATCAACTGATATCTCCGACCGGTGAAGATTAAAGGTGCTGTACCGTCCATTTTAACAGTTCTACTTCGACAGCTTAGCACAGTAAAAGGCGTAGTTTGCCAGCTTGCCGCTGTCGTGCTCAATCGAAATTTGATAGGAATCATTTTCAAATACTATCTCTTGTGGACGCGGAACCATTACCTCGGGCTGAAGTTCAGTCAATCTCCATCCTTTAGGTTCGAGATTTTCACGATAAAATTGGGACAACTCCGCAAACCTCTGACCTGTCCGAAACCAATAGGTGATCGATGTGGTAACGCCGTTTCCACCGAGCGTTTTGAATTTGAGGTCAAAATCTTGCGGCTTAGGAATTTCTGAGCAATACTGGTCCAAATCGCGAAGTCTCTCAGACGCTTTTATTTGGGATTCAACCTCTTCCGGACTTAAATCGTTACAGGATAGTTGAATCAAAATAACGAATAGTATTATTGCAAATAATGCCATTAGGCCTATCAACAAAACCCTTCGCTCTGGAGGTAATGAAAGTAAATCTAACATTACTGGAAATCCCTAATGTCCTTAAACGGTTTTTCCTTATCCGTAAAATCCGGCCGGTAATAATGCGAAGCCGATTCGTATTCCTGCATGAAACCTTCTTCCATGCCGAGTTCTTCGAGCAGCGAAACGGCTTCGAACCATTCGCCTTCCGAGATGCGGCGCGAGAGCAAAATGTAACGCTCGTCAGTCGCGGCTTTGTTGGTTGCGTAATATTGGGCCATCAGCGATATCGCAGTTTTTGGTGAAAGCTTGTCGCGGATCCAGCGTAGGCTTTCCTCGATACCGGCCATGTCGTTCGGCAGAACCAACAGGCGAATGAGCAGGCCGCGTTTCAACAAACCGTTTTTGTCGAATACAAGTTCGTCGCCCATCTGCCCGTGCATTTCTTTGATCGCGGCGCGGGCGTGTTCGGTATAGTTGCGAATCTTCGAATATTGAAAACCGGCATCCGAGTCAGCATATTTAAGATCAGGCAGATAAACATCAACGATGCCATCAAGCATTCGCAAAACCTCGACAGAGTCGTACGCGTTGGTGTTGTAAACAATTGGAAGGTGCAAACCTTTTTCGGCGGCGATCAAAATAGCCCGAGCCATCTGCGGAGCAAAATGCGTCGGCGAGACAAAGCCGATGTTGTGACAGCCGCGTGCCTGCAATTCAAGCATCATTTCGGCGAGTCGTTCGTGCGTCACTTCGTTCTTTTTTTGCTCTCTCCAGGTTTGGGATATTTGGTAGTTTTGACAGTAAACACACCGAAGATTGCAGTTGCCGAAAAAGATGTTTCCGGCGCCGTTCGTTCCGGAAAGACACGGTTCCTCGCCAAAATGCGCGGTGTAGCTCGAGACTATCGGCAGACGTCCCGAATAGCACGCAGCTATCTCGTCGTTGAGGCGATTGTTGCCGCAATCTTTCGGGCAGATGGTGCATGCGGCGAGCAGATTTTCAAGCTGGTCGACGCGGTCTACCAGCTTATTCTCCGCCAAGAGTTCTAGATACTTTGGGTCCATTCTTACCCTTGATCAATCCTTTTTTCGAATACTTGCTGGCAATTTTTTCGGGGGCGACCTCGCGTGCCAGCTTCCATGTAAAATCCATCTCGGCGTTGACCGTCGCCGTTGCCATACGCGTCTCTTTTACCATCAGCAGGCTGCCATAAAGTACGAACATAATTCCGATCACGCCAACCGGTATCGGCAGCCACCTGTAAATATTGAACAGCCCGGCTACGGCGATCGTCACGCTCGTCAAAACAAATATGCAAAGGCCGTAATAAAACGCACCCATCGCCCGCTGCAAGAGGCGCGACCGGCTCGTCACCTTGTCGAGTAGATCCATTATCACTTCGAGCCGTATATCATAAAGCGGCACTTCCGATTTATCTTCGACGTAGATCATCTCGCCAAGACGTTTTTCGAGATCGCGGGCACGGTCAACCACGCGGCCCAAACGCGTCGATGTCGAAAGCACAAGCGAACCGGTCGCAGATATAAGCAGCGTCGGCGTGACCATCGCCGTAAGAAATTCGATGGTCGAATTGAGCGCCTGCGGATTTACGTTTACAAGTTCGCCGGCCATAAGTTGAGTCAAAGATTGCTGTTTTGGATTTGCGATTTTTCGATTCGCACCACAAAATCTTTCTAATTCCGAACACTCGCGTTCACCAAACGCATAGATTGTAGCAATATTATGACGACGAATCATTACCCGCAAGGAACCATCGAGATTCTTAAATATGAGAGCCAGATACTGAAGGACAATCCGCTGGGCGATA
>DATJGV010000187.1:0-21513 GCA_035494575.1 Pyrinomonadaceae bacterium
CTGCTCAATCAGGTGTCGGAGCAGCTTGCTTCGTTAAAGCCAATGCCCGCGGTTTTTGAGCAAAATTTTGTAAAGCGTCTGCACGGCGAAAACATCAAATCAGGCAAGACGAAAATGGAGCTCGCCGAGCAGGTGATCGAGGATATCGCAAGATTCAAACGCGAAAAAGGCTGCGACCGCCTTGTTATGGTCTGGGCCGCCTCGACGGAAATTTATCTGGAAGAATCAGAGGTTCACCAATCGGTCGAAGCATTTGAAAAAGGTCTTTACGACAATGATCCCAACATTGCTCCGTCGATGATCTACGCGTATGCGGCGATAAAATCGGGCATTCCGTTTGCGAACGGCGCGCCAAATCTCACAGCCGACATTCCGGCGCTGACAAAATTTGCCGAAGCGCAAAAAGTTCCGATCTGCGGTAAGGATTTTAAGACCGGCCAAACGCTGATGAAAACGATCATCGCTCCGGGATTGAAAGCGAGAATGCTCGGGCTCGACGGATGGTATTCGACAAATATTCTTGGCAATCGCGACGGCGAAGTGCTTGACGACCCCGAGAATTTTAAAACCAAAGAAGAGTCGAAGCTTTCGGTCCTTGAACACATTCTGCAGCCCGACGTTTATCCGGACCTGTATAAGGATTTTTCGCACGTTGTCCGCATCAACTATTATCCGCCGCGCGGTGACAATAAAGAGGGTTGGGACAATATAGACATCTTTGGCTGGCTCGGGTACAAGATGCAGATCAAGATCGATTTCCTCTGCCGCGATTCTATTTTGGCGGCGCCGCTTGTGCTCGACCTTGCGCTGTTTATGGACCTTGCACACCGCGCCGATCTAAAGGGCGTTCAGGAATGGCTTTCGTTCTATTTCAAAGCGCCGCAGACCGCTCCCGGGCTTTATCCCGAACACGATCTTTTTATCCAACTCAAAAAACTAAAGAATACGCTGCGGTATCTGAAGGGCGAGGAACTAATAACCCATCTTGGTATGGATTACTACGAATAGATATTTGCGATAGTCTTTTGACCAAAAAAATGGACGGTTTACGAATAAATGTCGAAAACAGCCCATTTTCCACAAAGCCGTTTTCATTTAAATTACGTCGCTGTGAGTTTTGTCCGTTTAGGCATATATCTTGCCTTAAATAAAGGCGGAGAACGGATATCGAGAGGTATTCGTATGTGAGTGTTCTAGCAAAGCCGGAACTCTGGAGCGTACCGAGACTAGCTGCTGCCATAATTGCGAATACGCGGGCGATTCCAGATTATTCGTCGACTCATAATTGATTTTGCTTGCACAGCACATTATTTTTGTGTTAATTATTAGTCAGAACCCGATCGCTCGGGTCGTGTGCTCCAAACCTCTGGACAGTTCACCGACATCAAAAGTCCAGCCAACGTAAAATCTATTGAAATCATCATTATTGACGACAGATTTGCCGCCAAGATAGAGGGCAAATTCGATCTCGGGAATGCGTCAAACGGTTAGGGGAATAAACGGTTATCCGGTTCTGCCCACAGGAGAAGAAAACGAAAATGAAGAACGAAACAGCTAAGAAAAAGGAGACCTTGGAAAAGGGCGTTTTGCTTGACCCCGATCGCAAGAGTCCGCGAGCCAAGGAGTTTGAGGACAAGCTTTCGGGGTTGATAGTCGGCCAGGAACGCGCCGTCCGCCGTGTCAGCGGGCTGTTTCAAATATATCTCGCGGGGATGAACAACCCCTCGCGTCCGCTGGGCACGATGTTGTTTCTCGGACCCACGGGTTCAGGTAAGACCCGCGTCGTCGAGGCGGCAGCCGAGGTTCTGTTTGGTGAACCCCACGCCGTCGTCAAGATAGACTGCGCTGAGTTTCAGCATTCGCATGAGATCGCAAAATTGATCGGTTCGCCTCCGGGATATCTGGGCCACCGCGAAACCTCACCGATGCTGACGCAGGAAAATCTCGACAAAGCCCACACAGATGAAACAAAATTGACTTTCGTTCTATTTGATGAGATCGAAAAGGCCTCAGATTCGCTGTGGCAATTGCTGCTCGGAATTTTGGACAAGGCGACGCTGACGCTTGGCGATAACCGCCGCGTCGATTTTTCGAAGACCGTCGTCATCATGACCTCGAACCTCGGCGCACGCGAGATGTCCGAAATGATCTCGGGCGGCATCGGGTTTGCACCGACTAAGACGGACAAAGCGAAAGAAGATAACGAGATCGACACCAAGATCTATCGCACCGCGCTCGAAGCGGCAAAACGTAAATTCTCGCCCGAATTTATGAACCGCATCGATAAGGTCGTCGTTTTCCGCAGCTTGAAGGAACATCACCTGCGGCAGATCCTTGATATCGAATTAAAGGCGGTTCAGGACCGCATCACCGAATCCGCCGGAACAAAATTTATCTTTGAATGCACGGACAGAGCAAAGGAATTTTTGCTTAGCGAAGGCATCGATCTGAAATACGGCGCACGTCATCTCAAACGCGCAATTGAGCGTTTTCTGGTTTACCCGCTGTCGAACCTGGTAGCAACGCAGCAGGTCGAGACCGGCGATTTTGTAATGGTCGATTTCGATGAGGCAAAGGGTTCGCTGATCTTCAGAAAACAGTCGGGCAAGATGATCGTCAGCGAGATGGTCGAAGAGGCCTCGCAGCCGGAAACACTGGCCAACGCGGACGCCGCCGGCGTCCCGCTGCCGCGTGCATCGGCCGCCCCGCAAATGAGCAAGATAAAAGGCGAGAATACGGATAACGCTTAAAAGAGCAGAGGTCATCTAGGAAGTCGTTTTTCCGTGTCTTGCTTCTGTGTTTTCCATGGTAAAGGTTTTAAACCACGGAATGCACAAAAAAGAAGACACAGACGAAAACCCGAAATACACGATCAAATTCTACTTTTCAGAGATCCTCTAATCGATTCGACAATAAAGGCGGCTTCGGTCGCCTTTTTCATTCCGTGGGGAAACTTTTCCGGGACGATAGAACACAGAAAAAACCCGAGTTGAAATCCTTTTAAACCGCCCAGTCCAGAGATCGTTTTACCGCCTCGTGCCACGCCGATTTCAATTCGGCGGCTTCGTTAGCAGATATCGTCGGTTCAAAGGTCTTATCCGTCTGCCAATGCTCCGCCAGATCGTTTTTCGACTGCCAAAACCCGACCGCAAGTCCGGCGAGGTAAGCTGCACCGAGCGCGGTCGTTTCAGTCGTTTTTGGACGCACGACGGGAATCTGAAGAATGTCCGCCTGAAATTGCATTAAGAGATCGTTTGAGACCGCCCCGCCATCGACGCGAAGCTCGGAAAGTTTCGCTCCGGAATCGGCGTGCATTGCTTCGAGCAGGTCTGCAGTTTGAAAGGCGATTGATTCGACAGCGGCGCGGGCGATGTGTTCCCTGCCTGTTCCGCGTGTAAGGCCGATGATCAGCCCCCGCGCTTCCTGGTTCCAATGCGGAGAACCGAGACCAGCGAACGCGGGAACAAAATAGACACCGCCGTTATCGTTTATCGAACCCGCGAGCACTTCGACATCCTTTGAACTATCGATGATCTTTAGGGAATCGCGCAGCCATTGGATCACCGCTCCGCCGATGAAAACGCTGCCTTCGAGGGCGTATTCCGTGACGCCGCCGACTTGCCACGCGACGGTCGAAAGCAGGCGGTTCTTCGATTCTGCCGGCGTGGTACCAATATTTTGCAGCATAAAACAACCGGTCCCGTAGGTGTTTTTCGTTGAGCCTTTTTCAAAACAGGCTTGTCCAAAAAGCGCGGCTTGCTGGTCGCCTGCATTTCCGGCGATCTTTAGGCCGCGAAGTTCGCCGGGCGTTTCGATCTCGCCATAGATCTCCGATGAGGAACGAACGTCAGGCAATACTGTTTTTGGAATATCAAAAATCTCGAGAAGCTCGTCGTCCCACGCGAGTGCCCTGATATTGAAAAGCATCGTGCGCGAAGCGTTCGATACGTCCGTTGCGTGAACCTTGCCGTTTGTAAGCTTCCAGATCAGCCAAGTGTCGATCGTGCCAAACGCAAGTTCGCCGTTTTCGGCGCGGCGGCGCGCTCCATCGACGTTATCTAGCAGCCAGCGAATCTTGCTCGCGCTGAAATACGCATCAACCTCCAAACCTGTCTTTTTCCCGATCAGTTCACCGTGCACCGCGCGGATCTCGTTACAAAATGCAGACGTCCGCCGGTCCTGCCAGACGATCGCGTTGTGTATTGGCTCGCCGGTTTTACGATCCCAGATCACGGTCGTCTCCCGCTGATTTGTGATGCCAACGGCAACGATGTTGTCGGCGGAAAGCCCGGCTGTGTTTAAAGCGGCGGTCGCGGTTTCAATTTGCGTGCTCCATATTTCGAGTGGGTTGTGTTCGACCCAACCGTTGTGCGGATAGATCTGATCAAATTCTTTTTGACCGACCGCAGCGGCATTGCCGCTATGATCGAAAACGATCGAACGGCTGCTGGTCGTTCCCTGGTCAAAAGCAAGGATATAGGACATAGAACAGTCGGTGCTCAGCGATCAGATTTAAGCCTTCTCGAGCGCCTGAGAAATATCTTCGATCAGGTCGTCGACGTTTTCGATGCCGACCGAGAGCCGGATCAACCCATCGGTCACGCCAGCCTTTATTCGCTCGTCCCGCGGAATTACCGCGTGCGTCATCGACGCCGAATGCTGAACTATCGTCTCGACGCCGCCGAGCGAGGTCGCCATCGTGCAAAGTTTGACGGCATTTACGAAAGCTTTGCCCGCTTCGACAGTTTCTAGGTCGAACGAGATCATACCGCCATACCCGCGCATCTGATTTTTTGCGATGTCGTGGTTCTGATGATGTTCGAGGCCGGGATAAAATACCGCTTTCACCTTCGGATGGTCAGACAACATATTCGCCAATGCAGATGCGTTGATGTTGTGCCGTTCCATTCGCAGAGCCAGGGTCTTGATGCCACGCAGAACGAGCCACGCAACCTGCGGCGCAATGTTGCCGCCATAAAATTTGGTCGTCTCAAGCCGGGCTTTTTCGACCAGATCTTTGTCCCCGGCCATCAGCCCGGCCGTCAGGTCGCTATGCCCGCCCAGATATTTTGTTGCACTGTGTATCGCCAGATCGACGCCGAGATCGAGCGGCAGCTGATTGAACGGTGTCGCGAAAGTGTTGTCGGCTATCGTCACGATTCCCAGCGATCTTGCGATAGCCGTGACTGCCGCAATATCAGTTATCCGAACAAGCGGATTTGACGGCGTTTCGATCCAGAATATTTTGGTTTCGGGCCGTGCCGCGTTGCGGTAATTTTCGGCATCCGCTGCGTCGACAAATGTGACGGTGATACCAAAATTATCGCTTAGATGTTTGAAAAAATTGGTCGTCGTCGAGTACATCGACTCCGGCGCAACGATGTGATCGCCCGATCGTACAACCGTCAGAACAGCGGCTGAGATCGCGGCCATGCCGGACGCGAATGCGAGAGCATCTTCGCCGTTTTCCAGTTCTGCAACAGTTTTCTCAAGCGCCGACTGCGTCGGATTGCCAAGGCGGCCGTAGAAATAACCTTCCTTTAGATGGTTATGAACGGCCGAGGCTTCGTCGGCGTCAAGGAACGCGAAAACGGACGCCGGATAGATCGGGACAGAAAGTGAGCCGTAATTTTGCTCGCGGTCCTCGCCCGCATGAACCGCCAACGTCTCAAAAGAACATTCCGCCATATTTTTTACTCCGAAGTCGTAACGGCTAAATCGTATCGACATCGAAGCAAAAGTGCAAAAAGCAAAATATTTTTCGCCGCAGTCGGACGGTCGTTTCGTGACCCGTTTCCTGGTTTGGGTGACTGCCATAAAAAACCCGGAAACAACCCGGTCCCTGGTTCCCGAGATTATCCCCTTGCGTTTCATATATGCGCAGCGTAATATATTCACGATTGGCTGTGGAGAACAATGGACGAACGAACTTTAGACGAAATGGAGAATCTTTTCCTCGCTCTTTCGGACCGAACACGGCTTCGTGTTTTGGCTATGATGCTTGATCACGAGGTCACCGTCGGCGAATTTACCGATGTTCTCGGCGAAAGCCAGCCGAAGGTTTCGCGGCACCTCGCATATCTGCGAAGCGCCGGGCTCGTTTCAACCCGCCGTGACGGTAAATGGATCTATTACCATATCACCGAGCCGTCGAACGCCGGTGTCGCATCAATATTGCGTGAAACGCTTCGATACGCGGCCGGAACGAGCAGCGCGAACGTAGATGTCACATCCGAGGAAACGTATATGTCTGATCCAACACAAGGTGAGCTTGAGATATACCTGCTGTAAAACAACGAATTCTGCTGACTAATTATTTAATTAACAATTAGCAATTAAATAATTAAATGCAGAAAGGCTTTTAGGTTTCTCTATGTGTGGGAGGCTTGACTTCGCCGCCATCTTTGGAAAAGCCGTATGGACAATGCCTGCAGCCGCTCTCGCAACAGTAGCCGCGCTTGAGCAGAAAATGCTCGGTCAGGACCATCAAACCGTTCTCAAAATAATAATCCCTGCCTTCGACCAGTTTTTCATTTTTCGATTCGTTCATACAGCGCGAGAAATTCCTTGTTGCCCTCGGCTCCGAGAATAGGTGAGTCGATCAATCCTCCGTTTGAAAGTCCAATACTCAATGCAAAATCGTTTATCTCGGCAATAACGCGTTCATGTTTTTCGGGCTCGCGAACGATACCGCCTTTGCCGACCTCGCCTTTTCCAACTTCAAATTGAGGTTTGATCAATGCGATCATTCGCCCGCCCGGATTTAAAAGGGGCACCAGCGCCGGCAAAATTTTTGTGACTGAGATAAACGAAACGTCCATTACGATAAGATCGAATAACGCATCGAAATCTTCGGGCTTAAGACCGCGGGCGTTTGTGTTTTCACGGACGTCGACGCGCGGGTCATTTCTAAGTTTCCATGCCATCTGATTTGTTCCCGCATCGACCGCTACCACTCGTGCAGCACCGTTTTGCAGCAGGCAATCGGTAAAACCGCCGGTCGATGAACCGACATCGAGACAGACATATCCGTCCGGGCGAATATGAAATGTGTTAAGCGCAGCTTCGAGCTTTAACCCGCCGCGCCCGACAAAACGCGACTCGGCAGATTCGCCTTTTATTCGAATTTGCGATTCAGGCGGGAACGCCTGAGAGGGTTTTTCGACACGCTTTTCATCGACGAGAACAACGCCGGACATCACAAGAGCCTGAGCTTTTGTCCGCGAATCGGCAAATCCGCGTTCATGTAACAATTTGTCGATTCGCTCTTTTTTCATTGTGACGTGCAGATAACGAACAGCAGATAACGGTTTTAAGCTGCTCTAATCTTTGTGGTTTTTACGAAATCATCAGTAAGGTGATATTTTAGCTTAGTAGCCGTAAAATCTTGGAAAAGGAATTATCAAAACTTTCGGCGTTTGCAAAATACGCCTGGTTCGTTCTGGTTTACAACCTCGTGGTTATAATCTGGGGTGTTTTCCTGCGTGCATCGCATTCAGGTGACGGTTGCGGCCAGCATTGGCTGACGTGCCAGGGCGAAGTCGTTCCGTCGGCACCGCAGCTAAAAACCGTTATCGAATTCTCGCATCGCCTTACGACGGGATTATCCGCGATAACTGTTCTGGTTCTGTTCATCTGGGCGTTCCGCCGTTTTACAAAAGGCGATCCGGCCCGACTGGCTGCCGCGTTCTCGTTCGTATTTATCATTATCGAATCGCTGATCGGAGCCGGTTTGGTTTTGACCGGAAACACCGCCGACAACTGGACGCCGAGCCGGCCGTTTTGGGCGATCGGCCACCTTATCAACACCTTTTTGCTGCTCGCGGCGCTGACGCTGACCTGCTGGTTTTCAAGCGGCAAGGAACGGATCGACTTCAATGTTGACCGCAAGGTAGTACTGCTGCTGCTCGTCGGTGTGCTCGGAATTTTTATTGTCGGGTCGAGCGGCTCGCTTGCGGCGCTCAGCAATATGCTGTTCCCGTCGACTTCGATCATCGAGGGTTTTGCAAAGGATTTTTCCGGAACCTCACCGATGCTCGTACGCCTGCGAATCAGCCATCCGATAGTTTCCGTCGCGGTCGGAATGTTTTTGATATTTCTTGCTGGTTGGTTAAAACGCGTGAGCAGCAACGACCGAGATGTTGCAAAATGGGTCAACATCCTTTCGCTGCTCGTGCTGGTGCAGTTCGCGTCCGGCGCCGCGACGCTGTTGCTTCACGCCCCCATCGTTATGCAGCTTGTACATCTGTTTCTCGCCGACGCAGTTTGGATATCTTTTATCTTGCTGTCCGCAAATTTTCTCGCCGTACCTCAACCGGACACCCCCATTTTCGAAGAATAGCGCATTCCAAGTGCAATAAACCGCGTTGCACTAATAAAATCCTATTCTGTACACGCAACATGCGCTAAAATACCAGTGTTCAGCAAACCTCGCGGGTTGCGGAACGATGTTATTTGAAAATTTGGTCCGTCAGCCACCGTCGCAAAAAAACGTTGGGACACTGGGACAAATGGGACAAACACTAAACCCTTTGTTTTCAATAATGGGCTTGTCCCAGCTTGTCCCACGGTGGGACAAATTGGGACAAAAAGAGGGGGTCAGCTAAACAAAGGGGTTCCTTCTGATAAATTCTGTGTTCCGTTCTTGCCTGGTGTATTCTGTGGTTGAAAACACAGAACAAGACCGAAACACGCAAACCGATCCTGCTTTTCAGACAACCTCCGGAGTCTCACATCATTTATTGGCTGAGTTGGATGCCGCCGTGTTAGCTTCACCATTGTGCGTATCGCCTTTGATCAGGCGGATCGCAGTTTTCCTGTCGGCTTTCCGTTCCTCGTCGCTCGCGGTTGCCGGAACTGTGGCAAATTTTGACCCGTAACCTTCTGCTTCGGGTACCTGGTCCCCAACACTGGCGGCCTTTAGCGCAGCTTGCACGGCTTTGGCTCGGGCGTCTGAAAGTTTAAGGTTTGCGGCATCGTTACCGGTTTTGTCGGTATACCCGCCGATCTTGATCTTTACGTCGGGGAACGCCCTCAAAATGGACGCAATGTTATCGACCTGGCGTTTGGATTCGGGAGTCAACTCGGTCTTGCCGGTAACGAAGTTCAAATCGTCAAAATTGAACCATCTGTCCTTCAATTGATCGTTGGTCGCGTTTTTGTATTCGTCGGATTGAATGAATTTGACCAGTTGGTCCTCGATGCCGCCCGGATAGGCCTGTAGTTTTCTGCCTGTAGGAAGAACGAGCTCGCTTAAACTCTTTCCGGTTTCGGCGTTTGCCGTTCCGGAGCTGTTTGAATTGACCGCGGCGTTCGAGGTATTTGAGACGCTTCGGTTCATGCTTACGTTAATATTTGTCGGCGCGGTCGGCGTGCTCGATCTGCCGCAGAACCAGAATCCGAGAATGACGAGCAAAGCAAGTATGATCAGCGGTAAAAGCCATCTCATCGCGCCGTTGCCGCCATCTCCGACGCTGCTCATCGCTCCGGATACACGGTCGCCGACCGCTCCCGCGGCCCCGATTCCTCCTGCGAGAGTCTCCTTGCCTTTGACGTAACTCGCTTCGGCCGCGGCGTCAACGCGATCGACGACATTACCGGTAAACGCTCCGGCAGCACTAGCAGCTCCCGCAGCGGTTCCGGTAACCGTTCCGCCCCAATCGGATAAAAATCCGCCGATCTTTGACAACAAGTTGCTCTCGTCCGGGATCTCGCCGTCCGGCGTCAGATCATCGACGACAGCCGGGATCATCCCGGCGATCGCTGTCGTCGCTGTTTCACGGTCAACACCGGCCTGGTCAGCGACGGACGCCATTGTGCCTTCGCCCAAAGCCGAATCGAGCTGTTCGTTCGAAAGGGGTGTGTTATCGCCCGTAGTTATCCAGGACCTGGCTGTGTCGCCAAGCCCAACGCTATCAAATCTGTTGATAAAGCCACCGAAGCCGCCGCTTTTCGGGTCGCTGATCAAACCGAGCAGTGCTGCGAGCAATTCGCCGGCCTTTTCCGTGCTTAGACCGAAGCGTTCCTTAACCTCACTGATAACAGAATCGAATAAAGCCATGTCGTTTTCCTCCCTCTATAGCAAATTGACCGAATGGACGCGTGTAAGACAATACCCCGGTGATTTCCGGGGGCGGGCGACGGGGTTATTTATCGGGTAATGCTGTTTCTCCATTGTTCCCCACGACTTACCAGTTCGTCAAGGGAGAGTTGGAGTTGCGAAAGACTGTTTTGAAGGTCATTGTCATCCGCATCTGGTGAAACATAGATCGGTTCGGCGATAATAACTCTGACTTTTGTAAACGGCCGCGGTATCTGCATCCTGTCCCAGCTTTTGAGGCGAAAAAAATGGCGGCATTCGACAACGAAGGGCATCAGCGGGTTTCCCGTTTTTTTGGCTAGCAGCGGAGCTCCGGGTTTTGCCTTGTAACGAGGGCCTTTCGGGCCGTCGAGCGAAAACGCCATCGGCACGCCCTGTTTCATTGCACGTATCATTTCAACCAAAGCCTTTGTGCCGCCGCGCGTCGAGGAACCGCGAATCGCACCATATCCGAGACGCTTGATAAACCGCGCGATATATTCGCCGTCTTTGCTTTGTGATGTGATAACCACAATGCCCCGATCGCGAAAGAAATAGGTGCCGGCAAAGATACGATCGTGCCAGAACGAGTAAATTGGCAGCTTTCCAGCGTTTTCGATCGCTTCAAAATTTTCCCAGCCTTCTGTCTCGAAACGCATCGTTAAACCGATAAGGCGAATCAAAAGAAAGAAGGCCCAGTCGGCAAGGCGGATCAGCAGACGGTCCTTCAGCGGATAGGATGAAAGAGATGAAAACTCGTACACTTTTTGCAATTGGTCCGTCACGGTTAGAAAATAAGTAGCAATTTGGGTTATTATTTGCAACAACGATAAACAATTTATCGTACACGTAGTTGGCCGCATTCTGTGACGATGCAGAGACGAATTCTGATCATTGACGACCATGACGATCTGGCAAGCTCGTTAAAAGACGCTTTTTCGGCGTCGGGTCATCAGGTAAAAATTCTCGAATCAAGAAAAGACGCTCTGGCGCTCGATGACATAGACGATTTTGATCTAGTTGTTACCGACCTGGACGTCGAAAATCCGTTGACCGAGCCTAATCTCAACGGGCATACACCCGTGTGCGTCCCGCAGCTGCCGCAGGTTTCGCCGGGCGATCACGTAAAGGCATTCAAGTTCTGCGCGACCAATTTTCGCCGCGACGGTTTTGACGAGGAAGAATTGAAAAACTTCGTCGAGACCATACTTAATTACAAGATCCGTTTTGTCGATAAAAAAGAGTACGTGCGACAGCTACACGAAAAGATCGAATTCGAGTTGCCGAGTGCGATCTCACCGATGCATTCGATCCTGGATTACCTGACGCGCCGTGTCGAACGTCTCGGAGTAGTTAAATCGGAACAGTCTAATCTTTTTGTCGCGCTTGATGAGGCGTTTGTAAATGCGGTCAAGCACGGCAATAAGTTCGATGCTGAAAAACTGGTCAGAATAACGGCGGAGATCTCGCCTCACGAAGCCCGTTTCACCATCGAGGACGAAGGCGAAGGCTTTGATGTAAATTCCATTCCTAATCCGCTCGACCCCGAAAATTTATTCAAAACCTCAGGCCGCGGCGTTCTGTTCATATACAACATAATGGACGAAGTAAAATACAACGAACGCGGCAACCGGCTGACGATGATAAAGAAATCTGACATCGGAAAGCCCGAGCCGGAAACCTCGAAATGAGGTATTTGACTTTCGTTGAAAGCCCTGTGACATTGTTTGTATGAAGGTAACGATCGGGCAGATCAACACGACGAACGGCGATCTCACGGGCAACACGGAAAAGGTGATCGCGGCCATTGAAAAGGCCAAAGCCGACGGCTCGGACCTCATAGTTTTTCCCGAAGTTACAACGCACGGTTACACCTCACAGGACTGGTTTCAGGACCCTGATATCATTCAGCATTCCCTTGATCCGCTCGAAAAGATAATTCCCGCAACAGGAGGCATAACAGCGGTCGTCGGCACGATACGGCCAAATGCAAACCCAAACGGCCGGCGTTTGTTCAACAGCGCGGCGGTGATCCATGATGGGAAACTGGTAGAGTTCGCCGACAAGACGCTGCTGCCGGAATACGACGTTTTCGACGATCCGCGATACTTCGAACCGAACTGCGGTCATTACCAGTTGTTCAAAGTCAACGGCGTAAATCTTGGCGTCGTCGTCTGCGAAGATTTTTGGAACGACAAGACGTTCTGGAAGGAAAGACTTTATGAAAACGATCCGACAGATATAGTGCTGGATATGGGAGCCGATGTCGTCGTTTCGATCAACGCATCACCATACAACAAAGGAAAGATCGAACTGCGAGCCGATATGGTTTCGCACCGTGCAAAGCTCGCTAAAACACCTGTAATTTTTGTAAACCTCGTCGGAGGCAACGACGGAATTATTTTTGATGGAGCGAGCCTCGTAGCCGACGAAGAGGGCGACATCATCCTGCAGGCGTCCGCGTTCGAAGAGTTCGTCGAAACAGTCGAGCTTGATGTTCGCAAACCGGATGCGCGTGGAATAACCGGCGGCGAACTCGAAGCAATCCGGCGGGCTCTGGTTTTAGGCATACGCGATTACGCCCGTAAAAACGGATTTCAAAAAGCTGTGCTCGGGCTTTCCGGTGGTATCGACTCGGCACTTGTCGCGGCGCTTGCCGCTGAGGCAATAGGCCCGGAAAATCTGCTTTGCGTAATGATGCCGTCGCCTTTTTCATCGGAAGGCAGCGTAACGGATTCCGAAGAACTCATAAGAAATCTAGGCTGCGAGGGACGTATCGAACCGATCTCGGATACATTCGAAGTTTTACTGAAACAAACAAAGCTCGACAAACCAACAAAGGGCGGCGAGAGTTTGGCGGCTGAAAATATGCAGTCACGGCTTCGCGGCGTCATCCTTATGGCGATCTCGAACGCCGAGGGCCGACTGCTGCTTTCTACCGGTAATAAATCGGAGCTTGCGGTCGGTTACTGCACGCTATACGGCGACACGAACGGCGGGCTTGCCGTGCTCGGCGACGTACTAAAAACGGAGGTTTGGCAGATCGCACGTCACATAAACGAGACGGCCGGGCGCGAGATGATCCCGAACAAAATAATCGATAAGCGACCGTCGGCCGAACTTGCGCCGAACCAGTTTGACCAGGACACCCTGCCGCCTTACGATCTAATGGACCCGATTTTACAGCTCTATTTTGAGCATAAGGCGTCGCCCACCGAGATCGTCGCCGCCGGCCATGACCCCGAACTCGTTTACAGCATCCTGAACAAAGTCGAAAACCCCGCAAACGAATTCAAACGTCAACAGCTTCCACCGACACTGATAATCTCGAAAAACGCGATCGGCGTCGGCCGGCGCAGGCCGATAACGCATAAGTATCAACGCAGTAGAAATCTGTAATAAGGTTGCGATGCGGCTTTTCGAACCGGGAACCGATGGATAAAATATTTCTGCTCGTCTTAATTACAACGGCAATTATCATAAATTGCGGAACATTTTCTTCTGCAGATCAATCAGCGCAAACAAAAGAAACTGATTTGCGAACTTTTTTGGCCGGAGGTTCGCCAGGAAGCGTGGTCATTGCCGATTTCAACAACGACGGCAAATCCGACATTGCGGTCGCCGATGAGCAAGGCGCGGATGTAACGATTCTGCTTGGCGATGGTAAAGGAAATTTCACACAAGCAAAAGGCTCACCATTTCCTGCCGGACCGAATCCGAACGATATTGCCATCGGAGATTTCAATCGGGACGACAAACTGGATTTGGCCTTCGCCAATCACGAAGAAAAATATCTCAGCGTTTTACTCGGTGACGGAAAAGGCGGATTCGTGTCCGCGGCAAAGTCACCATTTAGCGTCGAAGTCAAACCGCACACTCACGGCGTGGCAGCCGGAGATTTTAATAGCGACGGAAATTCAGATCTCGTAACCGACAGTTGGGGAACCGATCAGGTTGAAGTTTTGTTCGGCGACGGCAAAGGTAATTTCAAAACGCCGGGTACATTCGTTTCGGTTGGCAAGCATCCTTATCAGAGAGTTCGCTCCATGGACGTAAACGGCGATGGAAAGGCAGACATTATTACGACCAATCTTGAAGGAGATAATGTCACCGTCTTGCTCGCCGACGGCAAAGGCGGCTTTGATCCGGCCGTGGGTTCGCCGTTTCCGTGTGGCGATTCTCCGTTCAACCTGGCTGTTGGCGACGTTAACGCTGATGGCAAGCCCGACCTCGCCATTGTTAATTCTCCGGGCAGCACTTCGGACAGGCGCGGTAAAGAAGGATTAACCGTTTTGCTTGGAGACGGCGCAGGCGGATTCAAAACAATGGCTGGTTCACCGTTTGCAACGGGAAGAATTCCCAATTTAGCAGCAATCGGTGATGTAAACGGAGATGGAGTAAATGATATTGCTGTATCCAGCCCGGACGGTAATAATATCACGCTGTTTCTGATGAGCAGTAAAAGTGCTGTCGCGTCGAGTTCAGCGATAACAGTCCGGGGGAAGCCAAAAGGTATAGCAATTCATGACCTGAATGCTGACGGCAAAGCAGACATGGTAATAAGTAACAACGGCGACAACACTGTAACCGTAATATTAAGCAAATAATTGAAGAATTTCCTTATTAACATTTAACAGATCATTGGACCGTGATCGAGCCTTAGGCCGTGGTCAGACATACAGAAGCATGAACATAAAACCAATGTGCATTATCGTCACGGGTCGGCAGGGATCCGGGAAGAGCACTTTTGCCGCAAAGCTGGCGAGAGGTTTGTGGATGCCGTTGGTAAGCCGCGATGAGATCAAAGAGGGATACGTCAACACCTTCGGCATTAAACATGACGAACTCCCGCCCAATACCAATGGTCTTGTAACTGATTTATTCTTTGAAATAGTGGATCAATATCTCGCTGGAAATATCTCTGTTGTTATCGAGGCGGCGTTTCAGCATCAGGTTTGGGAGCCAAGGATGCCGAAGATCCTTGAATTGGCCGACGTCTGGATCGTTTTGTGCACGGTCGAGACACAAGTGGCCGCACGACGTTCGCTCCAACGAGGCTTGGATAATCCGGATCGGGAGTTTTATCATGGCGACAACCGTGTCGTTCACTACAAAAAAACAGGCGAGATACTGACTCCTGCCGACTATACACCGCCGAGATTCAATGTACCGACGATAGAAGTCTCGACAGTTGGGGAGTATGTCCCCTCGATTGACGAAATAGTGAAGCAAATCCAATTATCGAATACGCAACACGATAAGGGTTCGGACGCCCGATTCCCAAAAGATGGCGCAAATGGCACAAGGCACGTTCCGAATTTAATTGACTGATCGAAGAGCCTCAAGCGACAGTAAACAGGCTGTCAAGATTTACGATTCGGCAAGCGGAAAGCTCCTGCAAACATTAGTCTGGCCCCGCCTTTTAACCAACGAAAAGTAAAGGTTCTTGGAATTCCTATAGGAAAGATCCGTGATTATGGAAAAGATTTAGTCGACAAGGCTGAATGGACAGCCGACGGGAAAATGATTGCGATCCTCGACGCAAACAGAGAGTCGGTCGCTCTTTGGGAACTGACCCTATAAAAATCCTGCAAGAAAAATATTCGCGCTCCGTTCAATCAGACAACAGCGTTTGCTGAATATGATCCGAACGGAGTTTTTATGTCTAATTTTGATGATCCGCTAAAAAATATCCGCATCGCCAGCCCGTGTTCGGCAAACTGGGACGAGATGTACGGCAACGAACGCAAACGGTTTTGCGGCGATTGCAAGCTCAATGTCTATAACCTGTCCGGCATGAGCCGCAAGGAAGCCGAAGACCTCATCCGCAACTCCGAAGGCCGCCTGTGCGTCAGATTTTACCGCAGACCCGACGGCAGCATTCTAACTCAGGATTGCCCAGTCGGTTGGGCAAAGATCAAACAACGTGTCAATGCTGCCGCGACTGCTGTTTTCTCGCTGCTGATCGGTTTGTTCGGCGGCTTGTTTTTTGTCTCTGCCTTTTCAAGCCGGGAGCATACTCAGACCGTTGGTGAGATAGTCGTCCCTACCGCAACGCCAATACCGACCCCGGAATATGAGCATTTGATGGGTGCGGTTGCATACCCGACCCCTGTTCCGAAACAAACGCCACAAGTTTCGATGGGTCTGCCTGAAATCAAGGGGAAACCAGCAACCTATCGCAAATAAACGAGGCGGTCAAAGACCGCCTCTAAACTCTTTAATCCTTCACTTTCCTCATCTAGTTCTTAACGTAGTACCCTTGACGCGCGCGGATCTTGCGACCCGTCGGATTTTGCAAGTTCACATCAAGCTTGACGTACCGGTTCAGCGGAAAGTTAGCTTCTGAATAATATTGTACGAGGTACTGGGCACGAAGCTCGTTAGCGAGCTGACTGAATATTTGTTCAAGCAGCGCCGAGTTTCGTTTCATATTTGAAGAATTGGCAAGCGTATCTTTTGTATCGATCGGAAGAAACTTGGGAAGAAATGCCGAGCCGCCGGTGTCGTCCGCGAATTTCTGCATATTTTCCTGGCCGAACTGGCTGATCTTGTTAAGCTGAAGCGAGCTGCCGCCGGGATTTATCGAATAGAACACGGAATCCGCGTTCTGCAACGCATGCAATACGCGAATGCGCTCCCGAACGCTCGCCTCGTTGCGGCTGTTGACCGTATATTGCAGACGTGTTTTTTCGTCCATTGTATCTAATTTGTCACCGAGCCGCTTATATCCGTTCTGTATGGCCTGGGCTATACGCGTGCTGTTTGTGTCCTCGCCGTCCGAGATAACGACAACGACGCGACGCGTTCCGCTCGGCGCGTTCTTACGCAGATATTCGGCTGCTTCACCCACCGAATCGTAAAATGCCGTAAATTCCTTTGTAGGTTGAATGGCCTTTATTGCGGCGATCGATTTTTCGGCTGTATCCCTTGGCTGCACCAAAACGGGATTGGCTCCGACCGTATAGATCGTCGCCCGGTCATCAGGACGCATCACCTCGCTCAGGAATTTTGCCGCCGTGTCCTGCTCGAACTTGAACATCGCGTCGGTACTCGCCGAGACGTCAAAAAGCAGGACGATCTCAAGCGGGACCTTTGCTGCATCACCTACATGGTCGATGGTCTGCTCCTTTCCCTCTTCTGCGATCCTGAAATCCTTTGCCGTAAGTCCTTGAACCGGCTGCCCTGCCGCATCGGTCACGGAAACCGGCACGACCACAAGCCGCGAATCGACCTTCAAAACCTCTGTGTCCTCCTGGATCTTCGGAGTTGCCGTCGGCGCCGGCGTCTGCGCGCTGAGTGAAAATGTAAGGGCGAAGAGCAGCGAAAAAACGGCTGCGATTTTATTAATGTTGATCGATTGCATAATTGACTCGCTTGGCGCTTCGGCTGGTGTGGGCGAAACGACATATAGACTTAGAGGGCAGAAAAGTGAAAAGGGTTTGCACCGTTTTCACCTTGCCTGCCCCCGTTTTCTTAAACCACGAATTACTGTTGATCGGTGGTTTCCGGCTGTTGGCGGACCTCGACATTCTGGTTAATGCCTCGGTTGACCAAAAGCTTCACTTCAACACGGCGGTTCTGTTCGCGTCCCTCGCGGGTCGAGTTGTCAGCAACTGCCTGTAATTCACCAAAACCATACGATTGGCCGATCCGGCGAAGCGGAACGTTGTGCGTTTCGACCAAGTAGTCAATAACTGCCTGTGCACGTCGCTGGCTGAGTGCTTTGTTCATTTTCGTGCCGCCATCGCTCGATGCAAATCCGGTCACCTCGATCGAGTAGCCCTTCAAACCCTGTGAAGCAGTTGCGACTTCGTCAAGCGAAGCTTTTGCTTCCGGTGAAAGAACAGCACTGCCTACACGGAAGTTCACAGTAGCGGTCGATTGAACGACATAGTCGTCCATGGCCGAGATCCTCTGGTTGGTTGCGTTAACACCTGCAACTGCGGCGTCAGCTGTGTCCTGAGCAGCTTTTGCACCGCCGCGTGCGGCATTCGAGATAGCCATCAACTCATCGATCTGTCCTGAAACGCGTTGTGCATTTTCCTCAGCAGCGGTCAATCGGGCTTCGGCCGGTGCCACGCGGCTTTCAATCGACTGAGCCGTGCGGAAATCATCTTTGTCAAAACGAACCTTGGTCGCAGCCAGGTTGCCCGATCCGTCGCCACGGCCTTCTGCCGTCAGGTAAAGTCCGCGAACGATCTGGCTCGAAGCGATACGATCGCCGCCGCCAAAAAATCCGCCTTTTGTTTTAACGCTCGCTTCTGGAGCAATAACGACGCGTGTGTCATTTCCCGTTGTGTCACGAACAATGAATGTCTGATCATTGTCCTTTGCCACCACAACACCTTCGATCTTGTATTTTTGTCCGCTTGCCAGGCTGCGAACCTGGGCCGTGCCCGTATCGGTTGCCGGCGTCTGCGCAAAAGCGACTACCGCACTAAACAAAACGGCCAAAAACAGAACTGAAATTTTCTTTAACATAATCAATTTCCCTCACAAAATAAAATCTTTAATTAGTGAATTCAACGCAATGGAAGTTTATCTGAAGAAGGCGTTGTTCGGATTGCGTGGTCGAATTTACAAAACCGTATGAATTTCCCCTCGTTCTTCATTCAAATTTTTAACCTTAGCCGAGCGCCTTGCCACCTCGCTAACAAATGCGGTGCAATTCTTGCGGCGATACTAAGACAAGTTTCGTGCCACAATCTCAAATTATGCAACGAATCAGCCAATATGCCCTTAAACGCTATAAAACAAGCGTCCGGAGCCACATTTGTATCTTTTCTGAGGTAATTTGCCGTCGTCTCTTTTGAGTACAGAGGTCAGGCGTTGTACGAAAATCGTTCACCAATAGTGTTCTAATGTATTCTGCCCGACATACAACGCGATAAGAATACACAAATCCCATCAATTTGCCAAGCATTTTTTTACGGTAGTCGAATGCACTAAGTGGCTTGTTTCTCAATAGCTAAACTGCGCTGTTTCGAGAAATTCCTTTAAGTATGACAGGAATCTCTCCGCATCAGCCCCATCGACGATGCGATGATCGAAAGTCAATGCAAAGTAAGCCATTTGTCGAATCGCGATATAATCGTCTCCTTCGGGCGAAGTAAATACCTTTGGACGTTTTTCGATCGTTCCGACACAAAGGATCGCGACTTGAGGTTGGTTAATGATCGGCGTCCCGAACAGCCCGCCGAAAACGCCGGGATTTGTGATCGTGAACGTACCGCCGGTGACCTCGTCCGGATTGAGCTTTTTGGTTCTTGCGCGGTCGGCAAGATCATTGGCGGTGAGCGCAAGGCCCGAAAGCGAGAGCGTGTCCGCTTTCTTTATAACCGGGACGATCAGGCCCCAGTCGAGAGCGACCGCCATTCCGAGGTTAATATCCCCTTTGTAAACGATGTTCTCGCCGTCGACCTGCGCGTTGACGATCGGGAATTTGCGAATAGCATTGTTAACCGCCTGAAATATGAACGGCATATATGTCAGCTTGGTGCCGTAACGCGACTGAAACTCCGCCTGATTCTTTTCGCGGAATTTCGCGACGTTTGACATGTCGATCTCGTAGACACTTGTGACGTGGGCCGAAGTCTGTTTCGAGAATGTCATGTGCTCGGCGATCTTTTTGCGCATGATAGACATTTTCTCAACACGATCGCCGGCCGAGGCGGCAACTTGCGGAGCCGCAAACGTTGATGGCTGAACCGGAGCCGATACTGGTGCCGATACCCCGCCTTTTTTCAATAGATCTTGCGGACGAAGCGCAGCTCCCGAGTCGATAAAGGACATAATGTCCTTTTTCGTCACGCGGCCACTCATTCCCGAACCGTGGATCCGCGAGATATCAACGCCGTGTTCTTTTGCAATATTACGGACGAGCGGACTCGATTTTGTTTTGCGAAGTTCCTCAACGGACTGGTCGCCCGTTTTTGCCTGGCCGTTCGCCGGTACTGGTACAGGAACCGCTTGAGGTATCGGCTGAACGGTTTCGCTTTGATTCGGAACTGGTGCCTCAACACTCGGCGAAGCAACTTCAGCACTCGGAACCCTGGGGCTCGGGACTGCCGCCGTCCCTTCGGCACCTACCGTGGCTAACACCGAGCCGACCTCAACCGTTTCGCCTTCCTTCACATTTATGGCGAGCAGCGTACCGGCGGCTGGCGAGGGCACTTCAGCGTCCACCTTATCCGTTGAAATTTCAAGAAGCGGCTCGTCCTTTTCTATTCTTTCGCCGACGGCTTTGAGCCATTTTGAGACGGTACCTTCTGTGATCGACTCGCCCATTTGCGGCATTACGACCTCGGTTGCGGAACGTGATGTCGGCGTACTCGCCGGGGCGGCCGCCGCACCGCCGGCCGCGGCGGTCAAGATCGCAGGCTGAGGCGGCTCAGGGGCGGCTTGAGCGGCGGCGGCAGGCGCAGCGGCAGGTGTCTCAACTTGACTTGGGACCTCGGTCACGGGACCTGGGGCAGCGTTTTCTCCCTCAGCACCGATCACTGCCAAAACTGTTCCAACCTCGACAGTATCACCTTCGTTATGGCGTATTTCGAGCAAAGTGCCTGCTCCGGGGCTAGGAACCTCGGCATCGACCTTATCGGTCGAGATCTCGAGGATCGCTTCGTCTTTTTCGATCTTGTCACCGACCTTTTTCAGCCATTTCGACACGGTCCCTTCGGTGATCGATTCGCCCATTTGCGGCATTACCACTTCTACGCTCATAAATACTCCGTTAAATAATCGAAAGAAATTTCAAATGAATAGGATACAAGAAAACCATGCGAAAAAAAAGCAGTACCGTCCGTTAGCGATGGGCGTTTGCGAGCGATCTTATTCGTTCGGCGGCGTTATCAACATTGGTAAGTGAGCTCGATAAAACGACGGTTTCACCGCCCGTTTTCCGTATCTCGTGGATGTGCGGTTTCGGCGAATCGACAGATTCTATATCTTCCCAGCGGGCAACAAATTTTTTGTACGAAAACCCGTGCTCAAATATATTCAGCACATTTCTGCGCTGTGTGAAAATGCCGAGCATTGTTACCAGATATATGACCAAAAAAGCCGAGGCAAGCAGAAAATAGATAAAACTTTGCAGTAGATAAAATGCAAACATTACCGCAAGAAAAAAGATAAGAGACAGCGCCGCAACAAACACGGCGCGCTGGAAATGGATCGGAGCGGTCGCATGAACACTAATAAGTTTTCCTAGATCAGGAGGACTTTTGGGCATTATAAAAGCCAGCCGCCCTTTTGGTCAGACGGCCGTATACATTAAGGGGAAGTCTTTCTACACTCCGCCGCGCGTCGGGTCGATCATTGCTCGGACTTCGGAAACGCGGTTTGCCGGAAAGCCGCTTTCGCGTGCGTGCTGCTCGATAAGTTCTGCACTTGGTGCGGTGTAAACGCAGTATATCTTGTCATCGGTAACATAG
>DATJGV010000188.1:0-3901 GCA_035494575.1 Pyrinomonadaceae bacterium
GTAAGGCGAAAAACTTCCGGCGCTTCTTTTTCGAATTTTTTAGCCTGAGACCGGCGGACGTAAACACGCGTTAGCGGTTCCGACGTCTTATCCGATAGCGCCTTCTTGTCGGTACCACCTGCGGTAGCGGGTGGTTGACGATCAGCGTTCGAGAGGCTCGGGTTTCCACTGACTTTTTTGGGCTCTCGCGTTAAACCACCCGCTACCGCAGGTGGTACTGACTTGTCGTCGCTGAACTCTGCAAAGTCACCGGCTGCGAATGCGAATACGTATGTGCTGATAGGTTTCGTTTCGGCAAAAGCAGTGAAGATATATGCCTTGTCATCCATATGCCGAGAATCATGAAGATCATACAGACCACCTTCGCGACTCCGCTCACCCGGTGTGTTAGAGATTACATGCCAATTAAGTCCATCATCCCTAACTGGAACGCCGACAGTCAGTTTAAACCTCGCCTTCAGATCCGGCTGATCAAAAACCGGAAACGCCGTGCTCGCGTCCGATGGCACAAACAGCGAATAGATATATTCCCCACCATCCTCTTTATCGACGTACCGTGTAACCGCCGCGCCGCTTGTCAGTATCGGCGAAGTGAAATCGAGCTTGATAACATTCTCGCCCGCCTTTACCCCATCGCGAAAAATGAGATGTTCGTTCGATTCTTCAAAATGGAGCGCGGACACTCCTGTCCGCATCGCCGGTTCCTCCGGCAAAACAGAAACGCCGTTTATCGATACGGTGGAGATCGTCGACAGACTCTCGCTTCCTTTTATCTTCCGCCAGTCAAGGATGATCGGCGCGATTTCGCCGCCCTGCGGCGATGCGGACATGAGTGTCCGCGCTCCTATATCGACTCTTATCTCCAACGTCCCTTTCAACACTGGCGACATTTTTTCGAGCGTTAGATTCAGCTTGTATCGAATGTCCGAGTACCGCGCGGCACGCCATATCGCAAGGTCGTGCGAAACGCCCGGTTCGATTGGCGCGATCTGAGCAAACACAGTCATTGAAATAAATAGGATGATAGGCAATAGTCGGAGAAACATAAATATATGATTTATTGGCATCACAAAATGATCTATTGATAACGATATTTCATTTTGGGACATCACGGAACGAAATATTGTCGTCACAGAATCGTTTTAGGTACACCTGGAATGAAATATTTATAACCTTTTGTGAAATATTTATAACCTTTTCCCGGAAAAGGTGTACCCAAAATGAAAAATTTATATAAATAAATGAAATATTGAACACCTTAAGCGAAATATTGACAATTTTTCCGGGATATTTTTAAAAATAAATGAAATATTTATAACCCGGAATGAAATATTTATTAACCAAAATTGTTTAAGGCGTCTCCTGATCTAGCCGCAGAGATAAATCGCTTTTGTCTTTAGATCCTCATCGTTGTATTCATCAAACTATTCTGTTCCCGGCGACGCAAAAAGAAAAGCTCCGGTTTCAGGCCGGAGCTTATTTAATATCAGATCATATGTTTGTCCCTAAAGCGAGAAGTTAAAATTCACAAAACCTGTTGCCCTTACAGGCTGGCCGTCGCGGGTGAACGGACGAAATTTCCACCTTTTCACCGCATCGGCTGCGGCGGTCTGCAAAAGCGATGGTCCGGATGTGTGCTGAACCTCCATCACGTTGCCGTCTTCATCAACAGTCAGCTCGACCTTAACAATGCCCGTTGTCCGCATCGACCTTGCCGCCGGCGGATAAACGGGCTGGGCCTGCTTTGTAGCGTAGGCGATCAATGAGCCGACTTCGAGCACGCCTTCCTCATTTTTCTTTTCCGTTGCGGCAGTGTTTGGCGCCGGAGCCTTGGCTTCCTGGTTTGCAGGAGCAATCGGCTTTTGGATCCGAACTTCGTCGTCTTTTGCCGGTGTGTTCGGGACAAATCGTATCCGGTTGTTTTCCTTATTTTCGTTTGCCGCCGGTTTTTGCTCCGCTGGTTTTGGTTCGGGCGTTGCTATATTTGGAACCAACGGCTTGTCCGTCCTGGCTACCGCCGTCTCTGAAGGGGCCGTTGTTTTCGGCGCAGTGTTTTCCGGAACCGGCTTAAAAACCGGAGCGCTTTCGGCCGGTTTGTTCGTCATCGGAGCCGGACCAGACGAAGCTGGTGCGGCCGCAACCGCATTCTGTATCGGAGCTGTACTTGTTGTCGCCGTGTCGCCGGTCGTATCGTTGACGGCGTTCAGCACGACGCTGCGCGAGTTTGTGAGTCGTTCGCGGGCGTCGCCGACCTCATCACGCCAGCGGCGTGCGTCGTAATCGTCACGGGCCATCATGCTGCGCGACGTTGCGGCCTCTTCGAGCAAGGCCATCGCGTCCGACGTCTTGTTTTTCTCTTTGCTGATGTCTTTTGACTGAGCAATGACGACCTCGAGTGTGTCGCGCATTTTCTCGATGTCGTTAACGGCCTCAAGCGGCAGGGTACGGTCGGCAACGTTCAAACCCAAAGCAGTGTAACGGTCAACACGATTACGCGCACCTCGGACGACCTGTCCGGCAACTGCGAAATAGTTTGCCTGCGCGTTAGGTTTGTTGGTTTTTTGTGCGGCGTAAAAATCGTTCAGCAGGTCCTGAGCGCGTTTGTAATCGCTCATCTCAAGATAGCTGTTCATAAGCAAAACGTTCACGACCGACTGAACAGCCTGATCGTTCGATTCGCGGCGGATGTTCTCCAGTTCGTATATCGCGGCGTTGTAGTTCCTGACCGCTATGTAGGCTTTTGCCTTCGAGATCCGGTCGCGCATCACGTCACCAGAAGTGGGTGCCGTCGTCTGCGCAAGCGTTATCGTAAATAATCCAAATAATACCAAAAAAACCGAAGTGCAAAACCTTCTGACATTTAGCGGCATTTTCAGTCCTCCTATGACTTAAATTTTCCGTAAAGGTCAAGCGAACTGCAGGAAGACTCACTTATAATGACCTGATTAACATATTTTCGAAAAAAAAATCGCGTTGCCATGCGAGCGATACGTCGCTTTTCCTAGTGTGACAAACTTTTGATGATTTTTCTGCGGTATGCGTTTGCGTCTTTCTTTATAACACTTTCGTTCAGCGTGAGCAAACGCCTGTCGCGCATCACCACGCGGCCGTTTATGATAACCGTCCGCACATCATTGGCTTTTGTCGCGTAAACCAGCGTCGAGTACACGTTGTAGTACGGCGTCTGGTTCAGATCGTCAAAATCGACTATCACGATATCAGCCCGCTTTCCAACCTCGATCGAGCCGATCATATTTTCCATATGCAGAGCACGAGCGCCGCGCGATGTCGCCATCTCGAAGGCAGCTTCGGCCGGGACCACTTTCGGGTCTCCCGTGAACACTTTGTGCAGTTTTGCGGCCGTGTCCATCTCTTCCCACATATCAAGATCGTTGTTCGACGCCGCTCCGTCAGTTCCCAGACCGACAGGCATATCCATTTTGAGCATCTGCGGCACTGGAGCAACCCCCGCCGCAAGTTTCATGTTCGACTGCGGGTTATGGGCAATACCGACGCCCCTTCTTTTTAAAATGTCTAATTCGGCCTGATTTGCTTGAATTACGTGCGCCGCGATCGTCTTATTTGTCAAAAACCCGATGCTCTCAACAAATTCGATCGGCCGCATTCCCGGATGCTTTTGCTCGATAAACTCGGTTTCGGTCTTCGCCTCTGCCAAATGCGTCACCAGCGGGGCGTTCAGCCTGTCAGAAAGCTTCCGCGCGGCTATCAGGTGCTCAGCAGACACGGTATAAGGGGCATGCGGAGCGATCGCGGGTACGATCAACGGGTCGCCCTGCCATTTTTTGATAAAACGCTCGGCGGAGGCCATTCCGGCTTCAAAGGTCTTATTGTCCGGAGCCGGAAAATCCAGAACCGTTTCACCCAGAACGCCTCGGACGCC
>DATJGV010000189.1:0-2636 GCA_035494575.1 Pyrinomonadaceae bacterium
CGCTGTCCGGCGCGGAGGCGCTCGATCTGTTAACGGTGCATGATATCGCCCTTATCATTTCGGACCAGCGAATGCCGGAAATGACCGGAGTCGAGTTCTTGAAACGCGCCGCCGAAATGCGGCCGCGTTGTGTGCGTTTTATCCTTACCGGGTATACGGATGCCAATGACCTGGCGGACGCTCTCAATTCGAACGTCATCTATAAATACATCACAAAGCCGTGGATCGCCGAGGACCTTCTGCAATCGGTCAAGCAAGGCCTTGCTCACTACGAAACGATTAAGAGCTACCATTTGATGAACCTCGAAAATCAGCGTTTGAACGACCGTCTGGTTGGCATGGAAGAAAGCTCGTTGCGAATTTTTTCGCAGATGTTGGGGCTAATGTCAGATGACGCGAAAGCCGAGCTTGAGGCCGGCGTAGGAGCACAGTATGACCCTCGAATAGCGGACCTTTTTGCCAAATTGCGCAGAGAGGACCGAATTCCGGAGATAGCAGTTGAAGATCCGCCGTTGGTTGGTATCGATTTTTAGTGCATGCTCTTGCTAGATCGGACGCAGCTGCTTCGCTCTTTCACGTGTTGCGTCCACGAGTATCACGGCCAAAGTCCAGACGCACGCGGCAAGGTACCCGGCAATAACGTCGCTTGGGTAATGTACCCCCAGATAGATCCGCGACAGGCCGATCAGAAAGATCATCACGCCGGCGGCGATCCACACCAGAATTCGTGACGACCGGTTTTCGGTTCGCGTAGCAAACAGCCAGGCCAGAACACCGTAAAAACACGCTGAGCACAACGCGTGGCCGCTTGGGAAACTGAACGACGCCGGCGGCGGAAGATCGAAATAGGGTATCGGCCGCGTTCGCGCAAAAGCGATTTTTAAGCCGTAATTCAGAATGCTTGAACCAAGCATCGTCGCTGAAAATAATATCGCCGAGCGGTAACGCCGAAGCCAGATAAAAATGAGGAGGATCACAAAACTCAGCGATGTGAGAAAGATCGTCGAACCGAGAAACGAGATGAATATTATCACCGGCGTCAGGCGATCGGCCGCAAACTGGTGCACATAAACGCGAATTCCGTCGTCGAAAGTTGCCGTGCCGCCGGCAAACACTTCTTCGGCAAGCCAGGCAAAAAGACCGAGCGAAAGAAGCGCACAAGCCATACCGAGGCTCAAAAGCGTTGCAACAACGGCGTCGCGGGGAAATGTCTTACGAAAAGTTTGAAGTGGATTTCTTAGAGTTTCAGGAAGCATGCGTGTCTTTCCAAAAAATAATTATGAATTAGTGATCATAAATTAACAATACTTTTGCTGGAGAGAGTTGATACTTTATCTTCGAGAGTTTTCGCAATAGACGCCGGCGAACCGGTTTCGAATTGGATCGGTTCACCAAAATTGACCGTGACCGAGCCGGGCGGTGCGTAATAGCGAACGCCTGCGGCTTTTAGCTCCCATAAACCGTCGATGCGAACGGGAACGACCGGGCATTCCAAACCATCGGCCAAAATGCCCACGCCGGACTGAAATTTTTGCAGCCGGCCATCCTTTGTCAGCTCGCCCTCCGGAAAGATCAAAATGTTGTAACCCCGGTCCATTGCCTCGCCCGCATAAGTAAAACTCTTGCGAAATCCGCTTAGACGAGGAAGCGGAAACACATTAAAGAAAACCAGAAGAAGGTGGTATTTCAGCACTGACCATATGCGCCAAAGAAATGCCATATCGGCGGGCGGATGACGAAAACTCTCGAGCATTTCGCCGTCCATCGCTATCGCAAGGCGCCGATGAAAACGGTGGGGCAACACGGACATGATCAGCGCGGGGTCGTCGCGGGTGACGTGGTTCGAGGCAAAAAGAACAGGGCCGGAGACGTCGCGCAGGTGTTCCAGGCCTCTAACATCTGCCCGACAAAGGACACGCGTAACCGGATACAAGATCCCGTAAAAGAGTATGTTTCGAAACCACGAAACCGGACGGGAAAGCGTCCAGCGCGGATAGGAAAATTGCTGGCGTTCATCGGTTCGTGGACCCCTCGATTCCAACATTTGCTCAATATCGCCGACCGTCGCCGATTCGGTAAATGCTCGTTCGTCGAGGTCGACCTGGTATCGATCTTCGAGAGCACTGAGCAGTTCGACACGTGAAAGCGAGTCGAGATTAAGATCCTCTGTCAGGCGCGAATCGGAGCGAATATTTTTTCCTGTTCCGAGACGATCAACCAATTCCTCGATAGGTGAGGCTTTAGAGCTAACACCATCCGGATTTTTGCGGATAAAGTCGGCGACGTCGTTTTTACGAACTTTTTGTGTTGTGGTTCGCGGAAAATCAGCTGCCGGCCAGATCATCCAACGGCGGATCTGCTGGAACGGCGCGAGAGATCTATTTGCTTGCGCAACTGCATTTTTTACATCGTTTTCATTATTCGCGATAACCGCGGCAAAAGGCTCCGGGCCGTTAAGACCGTCGACAGCGACAACCACGCTTTCCTTAATGGCGGACTGCCGGTTTAACACGGCTTCCAGATCGTCGGGATAAATGTTGAGGCCCGCGGCCGTGACTATAACGTCCTTTTTGCGGCCCTTAAAGTAGAGGCGGCCGGTTTCGTCGACGGCGCCGATGTCGCCGGTATGAAACCAA
>DATJGV010000190.1:0-13746 GCA_035494575.1 Pyrinomonadaceae bacterium
GCCAGCCCAACGCGCTCATGGTTAGCGAAAGGCATACATTCGGTTACATTTTGAGCATCGTTTCATTGCCACGGGCGAATGTTCCATTCTACCTTATTCGGTCAAGCGTTGTGTACTTGATACAATGTACAACCTATGATACAATACCAAAGGGTGATCATCTGCTTGATGGTCTGGTTCTTTGAAAATTTCCACCTGTGGAAAAGTGGAGGTTCGTTTGAGCGCCGGCGCTTCGCGCCCGGTGTCCCACGAAAAAACCGTGGGACAGTGGGACAAGTGGGACAAAACACTAAGCCTTTTGTTTTCAACAAAACCGTTGTCCCAAGCTGTCCCAACTTGTCCCAGTTTGGGACAAGTTGGGACAAATTCGGATAATTTTGGGACAAAAGCAGCCGCCGGCACGGTATCTCATCTAGCCAACTATGCCTTCTACGTCGTCTCATTTTTGGCAGCGGTTCAAATTAGGGTTTATTCGTGTTGTTTTGTGTGAATTGCTGGTTTCAGTTCTTCAAATCTTAAGAACGAATTATGAAATAAGACAAAAACGCACGAACAGGATCAACAAGAAAGATTCGCAATTCCGATCTGAACCGTTGCTTCATTTTTAAATTTGTTGACAACGAATCGTATGACGGTTAAAGTACAGATTCTAAACACAAAAAATCAATTACGGATCAGAAAAGGAGATACAAATATGACCAGCGAACCCGAACTTGACGACGAAATCCAGGAACCTAACACCCTCGACATCCAGGAACCTAATACTAATTTAATTCAGGAGCCCAATACCAGGGTTGTTGACGAAGCCGAGGATGGCGAGATCCAGGAACCGAACACGAAATAATTGGCCTTCGGACCGCTCCCACTTTTTCACACCTCAAACCCGATCTTTTTCAGCATTTCGTTCCAGCGTTTATCATCGAGCAGGGCACGAAAATGCGGGTTGACCTTGAGATGGGTTAATCCCGAATCGCGTTCGTCGATCGCCCTCTCCAGCCAGTCGAACGCACGGTCTACATCGCCCCGTATCGAATGTATCTCGGCGATTTGATAGGCATTTCCGATCGCATGTTCCTCGATCAAAATGCGGAGCGCTTCCTCGGATTCGGCACTGCGGCCGGCCGCGTGAAACACGATCGTCTGCGCCCACAGCCGCCACATCTCGTACGGTTCAGCGGCAGCCTGTTCAAGGGCTTGATCCATCCGCCCTTGGTCCAGCAAAACAAGAGAAAGCAGCGCACGCGATACGAACCGCTGGGGCACGAGTTCAAGAGCCTTGCGGAACGCCCGCTCGGCCTCGGCAAGCAGGCCGGCGGTATGAGCCGCCAGTCCGAGATTATGCCAGAAGGCGGCGCTCAGGGGGTCTTGAACCAAGACGCTGCGGTACAGGTCCAACGCCTCCTGCAAATGGCCCAGTTTATATGCAAGAACGGCGGCACCGTCCAGCACTGACGAGCTTCCCGGCGCCAGTTCCAACGCACGTGCGTAGGATCTTTCGGCATCACGCAGGTCCCAGTCATAGGTCAATTGGACTCGCCCAAGTTGAGCGTGCCCCTCGGCGAGATCGGGCTCAAGAACAAGAGAGCGTCGTGCCGCATCCCGCGCCCGGTCAAACCCCTCGGAAACCGGCACCCAAACCCGGCCGGCCTCAATGGCAAATGCACGGCTAAGTTCTGCCCAGCACAGGGCAAAGCCGGGATCGATGTCCAATGCCTCGCGAAAATAGGTGATCGCCTTTGCGGTGTCTTCGCGAGTCGTTCGATCGAGAAAGTAGCGGCCGAGAAACATTAGCCGCTGGGCCTCAGGGTTAGCGGCCCTGCCGCGGGCGGCCAACGCCACTTCGCCGGTCACATTCAGGCTGGCGTTGGCTCCGGCCTCTTCGCCGAGAAGCAGTTCCCTTAGTTCTCTGACAACCGACCGTGCGATGTCGTCCTGCACCTCAAAAATAACGTCCATCGGCCGGTCGTAAACCTCGGACCAGAGTTGATAGCCGTCAGCAACGTTAATAAGCTGGACGGCGATACGCACGCGGTTTTCGGCCATCCGCAGGCTGCCTTCGAGAACCGAGGCCACGTTAAGTTTTCGCCCGATCTCGGCAACGGTCGTCTGCTTCCCCTTAAATGAGAATGCGGACGTTCGGGCGGCAACTCTTAGCCCTTTGATCTTTGACAATAAATTCAACAACTCTTCGGCAAGCCCGTCCGAAAAATAATCTCCGTCCTCTGTGCGGCTTAAATTTCGGAACGGCATTATGGCTATGGTGTTTGCGGCTTCGGCGTACGCCGCTGTGTTTGCGGCCAGGATCTGCGTTGTGCCGCCTGAGCCGTTGCCGGGCGATGTCGAGCGTTCAAGCTCAGCTTCGAACTCTATTCGCCTTTGGAGCGATTTCAGGTCGCTTATCAGATCGGCGGCAGATTGATAGCGGCTATGCGGGTCCTTAGCCAGGGCGTGCAGCACGATGTCTTCCAAACCGTTCGGGACGACAATACCAAATGTCGAAAGCGGCTCCGGGTCTTTTTCGAGAATGGCAACGATCGTGTGGTTCATCGTCTCGCCTCTGAAAGGCTGTTCGCGCGTCAGGAGTTCATACAAGACGATCCCGAGGCTGAAGATGTCCGTCCGACCGTCGATCTCTCTTCCGCGGGCCTGTTCCGGCGACATGTATCCGGCAGTTCCCATCACAATGCCGGCTTGTGTTTGGAGCTGAATATAGGTTACGTCGTCAGGGTGAGATGTTTTGCTGTTGAAACGCGCATTTTCGGATATTTTGGCAAGGCCAAAATCAAGAACCTTGACGTATCCGTCATCGCGGACCATCACATTTTCCGGCTTGATGTCGCGATGTACTATACCGGCGTCGTGCGCGGCCTGCAATGCCGAAGCGATCTGAACGGTGATGTCGAGAGCGTTCAGCAACGGAACGCCGTCCTGGTCGATCACATCGCGCAATGTCTTGCCCTTGACGAACTCCGACGCCAGGAAATGCACGCCCGCCTCTTCGCCAAACTCGTGAACGGTTAATATGTTGGGATGGTTTAGCGCAGACGCGGCCTGTGCTTCGCGTTCAAATCGCAGACGCCGGTCCCTGTTTCCGGCAATGCTTTCCGGCAAGACCTTCAAGGCGACCCTGCGTCCGAGCCGCGTGTCCTCGGCCAGGTAAACCTCGCCCATACCGCCTGAGCCGATGCTGGAAAGGATGCGGTAGCGGCCGAGAGAATTTCCTGGGTCTATTGACATTATGTTTAGAGTACTACTTTAGAGGTTTTGACTATATTTTACCGCAACCGACGCCTGCGCGCTTAGTCGGCTAGCTTCGAGAGGGATACTGATGAACATTTTTATTGAGCCGCATCGAATTTTTTGACTAATGCCTGAACCCGCGGGTCGCCTCGCAAACTGTCGAAACTCGGGTCGGTCTTGATCGTGAACAACCAGAAATCTCCCTTTTCTGCGGCTTTGGTAAGCTCATTGATCGCCATTTCCTTTTCGCCCAACTCTGCAAGGACACTAGCGCCCCCAACGCTGCTATCTTGATGAGTTCCGCTTTGCCCGGCGCGTAATCTGATAAATTCGTTCAAGTAACCGTTCCAGTTGCCGCCGGCGAAACTCTCGCGCAGCAATCGCGCGTTTTCCGAATTACCTTCGAGTTCAAACGCCTTGGCGCGTTCCTCGACAGCCGCGGCGCGGTTTCCGGTCTGCCGGTAGATGCGCGAAAGCCACATGTGCGTCCACGTAAATGTCGGCTCTATTTCGGCGAATTTCTTGAACTGCTGAACGCTTTCGTCCGTTTTGCCCGAAACGAACAACAGAACGCAGTAGTAAAAATTGATGCCGCTCGAAGTCGGGTCGATCTCCAACGCCCGTTTTATCGAATCCATCGCATCGTCGTAGCGCCCAAGCATCATTAGCCGAGCACCGTTCCACTGATGCGCCGGCGCGTAATTCGGATTCAATTCTATCGCACGCTTTAGCTCATGCTCGGAGTCCGTCCAGTTGTAATCCATCATGTACTGATAGCCGAGCGAGGCATGCGCCTCGGCCAACTGGTCATCGAGCGCGAGCGCTCGCCGAATATACTCTTTCTTCTGCGGCCGATCCTCGTCTTCATTTGTGTCGGCAAGTCCGACGTAACCGAGAGCAAAATTCGGATCTCTCTCGACCGCTTGTTGAAAATATCCTTCGGCCTTTTCAAACTCCTTTCCCGCCCGCTTATTCCAATAGAAACGCCCCTGGAGGTACAGCCGATACGCCTCCGGATCACTCGTATAGTTTTTGGCAAGCTTTTGTTGATCGGCGCCGGACAGTTTTAACTTAAGCTTATTTGAAACGTCGCGGGCGATCTCGTTCTGAAGCGAAACGATATCGGACGATTTGCGGTCATACTCGTCGGTCCATATTACGTTTTCCGTTTCGGCATTGATGAGTTCCAGATCGAGAGTTAATTGGTCTCCGCGCTGCGTGACGCGTCCGTTCAAAATTGCCTGAACACCCAAGTCTTTTCCAATGGTCTTTGCATCGGCTTCCTTGCCTTTGTATCGGAACACTGACGACCGGGCTTTGACATTCAGGTTTGGCAACTGCGAGAGACTTCTGATGAGTGTTTCCGTCATTCCGTCCGAAAGGTATTCAAGGTCTGGGCTTCCGCTTTCGTTTACAAAAGGCATTACGGCTATCGAGTCGATCTGCTTTGATCCACCCGCTGCAAAATATCGATACCCGAAAAAGCCGACAAGAAGTAATATGGCAATGCCGAAAGCTGCAAACAGCTTGTTCCGGTTTCTTTTCGGCTCTGCCGCTCTATTTGGGGAAAGGCTCTGGTTTTCAATAAAGCTGCCCGAACGTCTTTGAGGCTCCGCTTCAGCTTCGCCTTGAAGAATCTCGGTTTCGTTGGTCGTGTGCGAAAAGACTTTAGTTGCCGTTTCGCTGCCGTTCGTAACCACAGGCGGCTCTAACAAAATGGCGGTCGCCGGCTCGTCGGCAACGATCCGTTCGTTGGAAACTCCGTAAACAAGCTGTGCACCATCCTCCAGACAGAAACTTAGCGTGTCGTCGTAATAATCGCGTCTGCATTCAGGGCATCGTTTCATGTAAGTGTTCTCGTGGATTTAATCAGGAAATCCCATTTTTTTAAGCAGCTCGCCAAAGCGTGGGTCGTCCCGCAGCGGATCAAGACGCGGATCGACCTTTGCGAGAACCAGATCGATGCTGCCCTCGTCGTAAGCCTTATCCAACAACTTGAATGCAGCTTCCTTTTCGCCCAATGCGACGTATATCTCGGCCATAAGATACGACGAAACGTACTCGGTCTTGGACCGTTCACGCAATTCGTCCAGCAGTTTCTCCGCTTCGGTCCGTTTTCCTGCGAGGGCAAAAGTGTGTGCGAGTGATGCGACCGCGAGTTGAACGCGCCCTGAGCCATTGACTGCTTTTTGAAACTCCGCTACAGCCTCAGGAAACATTCCTTTTTGTTCGTACGCTGATCCCAGACGCTGATGGGCGACGGGAGACGAGTTGTCCATTTCGGTAGCCTTCTTTCCCGCTTCGATGGCCTCGTCGTAACGCCGGCTGAAGTACAAGACAAGGGCAACATGCGCCTTCACCGACACGGAAAGGGGTTCTAACTCCTCCGCTCGTTTTACCTCTCTGAGGCCTTCGTCGGTCCGCCCTGCGCATGCCAGGTAAATAGCATAAAAGCGACGAGCGTTAGAATAGTTACCATTGAGTTCGATGCTGTGCTTGAAATCCGCGTCCGCTCCGGCCCAATCGCGCTCTTTCCATTTAACGTGAGCGCGCGAGGCATAGGCTTCGGCGAGCGTCGGGTCTATCTCTAGCGCCTTATCAGCTGCATTTCTTGCCTTTTGCATCGATTCCTGCGGAGGAAGCAACCCGAGCATTACGTCGGGGACGCCGAGAAGCAAATAGGTATCGGAAATTCCGACATAGGCTAAAGCGAACGCCGGATCTTTATCTATTGCCTGCTGATAGAATTCGAGACTCTTCCGCACGTCCTCGGGCGTTAGCTTGTTCCAGTAAAACCGTCCCTTCAGGTAAAGTTGGTAAGCTTCCGGATCGGTCGTATATACCTTGTTCAGCTTTTGTTCGTCGGCCCCCGACAATTTTGACCTGAGTTTGCTCGATACGTCGCGGGCGATCTCGCTTTGCAGTGCGATGAGTTCGGAGGATTTTCGATCGTATTTATTCCCCCAAATGACGTTTTCCGTCTGCGCATCTATCAATTCCAGATTGAGCGTCAATTGCTCGCCGCGCTGCACCACCCGTCCGGTTAGAATGGCTTGCACGTTCAGCTCTGAGGCTATCTTTTTCGGGTCAAGTTCCTTACCTTTGTAACGAAAGACGGACGAGCGAGCCTTGACGTTCAAGTTAGGAACCTGTGAAAGACTATTGATCAATGTCTCGGTCATTCCGTCCGAGAGGTACTCGACATCGGCGTTGCCGCTTTCATTTACAAACGGCATCACGGCGATCGATTCGATCTGTTTAGCCGTCACGAAATAGCGATAGCCGAAGAACCCGCCGACCAGAAGCAATGCAGTAATACCGAGAATTACGAACGACCTATTTCTTTTGTTTTGAGGCTTTGCCGCTCGAGGCTCTGCCTCCGCGGTTCTATGGATCTGCGGCCTGGTTGGCGCCTCGCCGTCTCGGAACCCGGTCACCGCCGCTGCCGACTCTGACAGGATCGCTGTCGCGGGCTCGTCCACAGATGCCGGGCCTTCGAGCAGCGCATTTCCATCATCGAGACAGTAGAGCAGCGTGTCGTCGTAATAATCTCGCCTGCATTCGGGGCATCGTTTCATAAAAAACAAATCTCTTGCCTATTCAGGAATGCCGAGCTTTTTCAAAAGTTCGTCATATCGCGGATCGCCATGCAGAGGCTGCATTTTTGGATCGATCTTTAGAAAATAAATGAATTGGTCGTACTTTTCGTAGTCCTCATTTAGAGCCGCCAAGGCCTTTTCCTTGTCGCCCAGTTCCATCGCCAGCGTCGCTCTGGGATATGCCAGAAGCTTCGATTTTTCCGGTTCGTCCACGGCCGCCTGCACGAAACCGCGCCAGCCGCCGCGTGCAAAGGCATCTCTCATGAATTTTGCCGACTCGGGATCGTCCCGTAGTTCGTGCGCCTTGGCGAGATGTTCAACGGCGACGCTGTATTCACCCTTTGTCATCGCGTTTATGAACATTTGATAATGCGTGAACCAAAGCGTCGGGTCGATCTCCAGTGCCATTGCCAGCTCCGCATCGCTCTCGTTTATCTTGCCTGCAAAATAATACGTCCAACCAAGGTTGACGTGTGTTACAGCCAACATCGGTTCGAGTTCCAGAGACCTCTTAAATTCGGCGACAGCCTCGTCAAAACGCCCGAGCCACGCCTGACGTATTCCGATTTGCCGGTGAAATTCCCCATTGTTCGGACTGAGCTCAATTGCTTTATTCTGCTGTCGCTCAAAGGCCGTAAAATCGTGATCGTAAAACACCGAAATAATTGCGAGTGCCGAGATCGCCGTGGGAAGATTTGGCTCGATTTCGAGAGCCTTTTCCGCCGCGGCGCGTGCCTTTGGAAATTCTTGGCCGCCTGGCGCTCCGCCATAGATCGTCATGAACACATGGGCGCCCGCGAGACCCGCATAGGCCAAAGCATAATTAGGATCAAGGGCGATGGCCTGTTCGTAACAGTCAACCGCTTTTTGAACATCGACTAGTTTTCGCCGGGCCCTAAGAGAATTTCCAAGAAGAAACAATCTGTAGGCCTCTGGGTTCGCGGTGTATTCACGGGTTACCTTTTTCTCATCATTATTCGAAAGTGTCGGCCTGAGTGTATTGGAAAGATCGCGTGCAATGTCGCTTTGAAGTGAGACGATGTCGGATTGTTTTCGGTTGTATTGCCGACTCCAGATAACTTTTGTCGAAGCTGCGTCGATAAGTTCGACATACAGCGAAAGGTCGTCGCCACGAACAGTGACGCTTCCGTTGAGCACCGACTGCACGTTGAGGTCGTTCCCAACCGTCTGTGGATCAGTGTTTTTGCCTTTATACCTGAAAACGAGCGACCGCGGTTTGACGTTGAGATCCGGCAGTTGCGACACGCTGCTTATGAGCGTCTCGGTCATGCCGTCCGAAAGATAATCTGCATCACCGTTTCCGCTTTCGTTGGCAAGAGGCATAATGGCGATCGAACTGATCTGCTTCGAACTTGACGCCGCAAAATAGCGATAACCGAAAAATCCGGCAACCAAAACCAATACTATCAGGCTAAGGGCCGTTACTAATTTCCTCCTACTGCTGAAGCCACCAAGCGGCCTCGCGGCCGTACCGGCGGAAAGACTTTGCCCTTCCGAAAGTTCGAACCCCGACGCACCTGTGCGTAAAACCTCCGTTTGATCGGTCGTGTGTTGAAATACTTTGGTCGACGAATCATCGCCGAACGTTCCGGCCGCCGCCGTTCCTGGTTTTGACACCATCCCGGCCTCCGGTTCCGACAGTATAGCGGTTGCCGGCTCATTGTCGGCGCGCAGCCACTCGCCATCCTCAAGACAGAAGTTGAGCGTCTCGTCAGCGTAAATTCGATCGCATTCAGGACATCGTTTCATAGTGTCTTACTGCAAGCTCTTGATCTTCCTACGGAATGCCGGTTCGATCTTATCCTGCGCGAAATATGGCCGCAGCAGGCCGTTCCTGCGTCTTTTTATTTTCGATAAAGGTGAACGTCAATACACCGACTAAGTCTTACCTGCCGCTAACTCGTTGTTTTCCGATCCGCAAAAATTACTTTAACTGCTCGTACTCTTTCTTTGCTTCGAGGAGGATCGGCAGATCCGGATCGGCGTCCTTCCAGGCCGCAAGAAAATCCTGATATTCCTTTTTAGCGGTCGGGATATCACCTGTCATGACCGAGGCTCGAGCCAGCCCGAGATGTGATGGGTTGTAAAGCGACGGAAACGGTTCGACAGGACGATGGTCAAGGATCTTTCGATATTCCGCAGCCGCCTCGCTCGCCATTTTGGCTTTTAAATACAACTGTGCACGAAAATAATTTAGCCAAAATCCGGAAATGAAACCATACTCCAGACGCGCCGCGGGCTGCAGATCGTCTATCGCCTGAGTCATGTTTCCGTGATTCGAATCGATGAGCGCCCTTGTCATTGGCACAATGAAATAGATGACCCCAGTGTCATTTGGGAAACGTTTTGTCACCTCGTCCAGAAGGGCTTGCGCCTGAACAGTGTTACCGCAATTAGCAAGGGCAATGGCAGCATTGCCCATTTCAATCTTGCCACGCGAGTAACTCAGCCCTTTTTCCACGTTCGACTTCGTTTGGTCACATCGGCCGAGCACACTGTTATGAAAGCCTATGATCGTCTCATCTTGGGCGGCATTCTGCTTTTCACCACGTGTAAGGTGCATTTCACTTGAACGTCTGGATAGGGCAATGGCCTTATTGAATTGGCCGTTAATCGCATAATAACTGGCCTGAAGATCCAATGCATCGGGCGAGTCGGACTGTTTTTCAAGCCATGCGAGATCCTTGCTTATCGACTCCTGATTACCGGTTACCAATCCCAGATATAGACTATCGAACCTATATATTTGCCGATCGGTGTTCTGCCCCAGTGTTTGGTCGAGCACCTCACGAGCTTCATCTGTCCGGCCCAGCCTGATGAATCCCTCGATGACGTTATCCTGTACGGTCGCGTTGTTGGGGCTGAGGCGCAGCGCCTCCTGGGCCTCTCGAAGAGAATCTTCGAGCTTGCCAATATTTCCGTAATTCACGGAAAGGTTATTGTGCGGAATATAGTCATTTGGGTAGCTTTGCGCCCAACTTGTCAATATCTTAATGGCCTCGTCAATATCGCCGGAAACATACGAGGTATATTTTTCGGAAATGTAGAATCTCTCTCGTTCGCTAACCCGATCTTTCAACTCATAAGCTTTAGCGGCGTACTTCTCTGCGGCATCAGTTTGAAATCCGTTGCTGTACTGGACGGCCAGGCGCGCGTATGCAAGGGCAAAGTTCGGATCCAGTTCGGTCGCACGGATATAAAGCGGTATCGATTCGGGCCCATGTCCCTGTACCCGCAAGTCGTTTGCCTGACTGAAAGCTTTTAGCGCCTCAAGAGATGAGGTGGTTACCTGTTCGATGGGCGCGTCAAATTTCTTTACGGAGCTCAAAGACTCGCCAACCTTTTCGCGTAACTGCGTTGCCGCCTTACCAAGCGCTGTCAGAACGTGCTCCTTGCTATCGGCCTCGACCTGTTCGCGAGCAAGCGAATCTCCTTCATTTGCATTGATGGCTTCGAGTGTTACAACGTAATGGCTGCCGAGGTTGGCGATCGAGCCTACGATCATGGCCTTGATGCCGTTCCTCAGACAGATCTCTTTGGCTATTTCGCGCGTTATTCGTTCGTTGGGCTGTCGGCCCATAAAACGCAAAGCCTCGTTAACGCGCTCGTCAGGAAAGATGTTCAGATACGGAGATTGGCCGAGCTGGACTGCCAGCGCTTGTTTCAATGTACCGTCAAAGACTTGTTCGCCTGTCGTGTTGACGAAATCAGTCAGCAGAACAGTGTCCTTTTCGGTTAAAGCGGGCGTGCGACGCTCAAAATAGAATAGTGACGCGGCAGCAACGAGTGCAACGACCGCAGCCGTCACAATAAAGGTCCCTTTTCGATGCTGCTTGATCTCGTTCACTATGTATTCGGCGCTCGACGCGCGCTGCTGCGCGCTGATCGCACCCGTTGGGGCTCCGCCGGACACCGTCGACGCTCCCGAATGGCTGTGGGTCGACGCGGCGGCGCGAATTTCGGGAGGAACGGTGCGGTCGATCTCGGCATCGACCTCGAGTTTGCGTTTTAAATGTTTGAGGTCGATCAATAGGTCCTTGGCCGTCTGGTAACGTTCATCGAGGTCTTTTGTAAGCGCTTTGGTAACGATACGATCCAATTCTTCCGGCACGTCGGAAGCAAATCTCGCAAGCGGCGGCGGCTCTTTTTGCAGGATAAGCGAAATGGTTTCCGTCGGCGTCTCCCCGGGGAAAGGCAAATGACCCGTTGTCATTTCGTACAGCACTGCACCCAAACTCCAAAGATCGGTGCGCGCATCCACATGAACGCCCTTCGCCTGTTCGGGTGACATATAGTTCGCCGTTCCCATCACCGTGCCGGCTCCGGTATTGACCATCGCTCGCGTCGGCGCCTCAGTATCGGTGGCTGAATCCTTTGCCTCGGTCAATTTTGCCAAGCCGAAATCTAGTATCTTGGCATAGCCGTCACGTCGCACCATGACATTTTCCGGCTTTATATCGCGATGTATGATTCCTGCGGCATGTGCGGCTACGAGCGCGCCGGCGATCTGGCTGGCGAGTTCCAGAACGTCGAATAACTTCATTCCGTGGTTCATCCGCTGACGAAGGGTTTCGCCATCAATAAACTCGGTCGCAATGAACCGAGCTTCGCCCATAGTTCCGATCTCATAAATAGTAAGAATGTGCGGGTGATTTAAAGCGGACGCTGCTTTTGCTTCTTGAACAAAGCGCTGTAATCGCTGTTGATCCAAGGCAAGATGTTCCGGAAGGATCTTGATGGCAACCGCGCGGTCGAGCTCTATGTCGGTCGCCAGGTATACTTCACCCATGCCGCCGGAGCCGAGCAGTGAGGAAATTTTATAGTGTCCCAGGACGGTATCTGGAGTTAGGTTCATTATCGGAAATCCTCTATCAAAACGCTCAGGCGGTCTGCGTAGATCCCGCTGCTGCTTTGTCCGCTAGTCGTTACGCCGTTGCTCGAACCCTCCGGGCGCATTCTTGCCGGACTTAAGTAAAATCGAATGGCCCATTCGGGGCGAACAAATGAGGTCAGCGGCTATGACTTCGCCCCCTTTCGCCAATGTCAGATTCTTTAGTTTTTTCGTCTATCACTCCACGGATTACTGGAAATTTCAGGTGCACTGAATTTTAGCGCAAATCGGGCCAAATACGTATTAAATTTTACTGGGGCAGCTGTAGCGGGAAGCAAGAGGGACAAGCTGATGTTAATCAACAGCTTACACGCCTCGTTCCCGAGCGCAAAGTGAGCTATTAAAGTCCTGGATGTTTCCTTCCGGGTACAAAATCTGCCTTAGAGGGAGTACCCCGGACGATTCCTTGAAAACAATATTTCGTTCCGGGTACTAAATCTTTCGCTCCGGGTCGACAATATACCGCTCTGGGTTCTAAATATCTCATTCCGGGTGTACACGGAATCGTTCCGGTATACAATCTCTCATTCCTTGTCTTCAATATTTCGTTCGGGGTACTAAATCTGTCACGGATTGTCTTCAATATTTCGTTCGGGGTACTAAATCCGTCACAAATTGTCTTCCTTATCTCGCTCGCGGTACACCTTCCTCCGCGCATTCAGAAGTATTCCGGAGATCACGATCATAAAAACTCTTGCATCGATCTCTCACGGGGAGTATGTTTTCTGAATAAGTTTCGCGACGAAAGTCAGTCGGAAAAGACTTGAGGAGAACACGAACATCAGCGAGGAAAACAAATGGTGACATTAGCGGAAGCGCGGCGAATCATTGACGCTGCGGAAAGAAAGGCAGAGGAGATCGGTCAGCCGATGAATATAGCGGTGGCGGATGCGGGCGGCAACCTGGTCTCGCACGTGAGGATGGACGGAGCATGGATCGGCAGCATCGACATATCGATAAAAAAGGCGTTCACATCTCGCGCGTTTGACATTGCTACCAAGGACCTGGCCGAGCACTGCCAGTCGGGAGGTCAGTTTTTCGGGATCCACGCCTCAAACAACGGACGCATAATGATCTTCGCCGGCGGCATACCGTTGAAGAAACGGGGCAAAGTAGTCGGGGCTATCGGCGTCAGCGGCGGATCGGGCGAACAGGATCACGCCGTCGCCGAGGCCGGCGCAAAGGCATTTTAGCTGCCATCCGGCCAGTCTATTATGTGCCGGCTTTAGACACCGTCAACAGTTTTGTATCGGCTACATTTATTGACTCTTTGCGAAGGTCCTCAGCTTTATCCGGGCTGTTCGCGAGCAGGATGATGGACTTTACTTCCAGGTCGGACAGGATGTCCGCAGCCGCGCGGTAGCTTCGGTCATCGGCTTTGAAACCAGCTTTAACGTACGCAACTGCCTGCGGGTCACCCGCTTTTTTGAACGGAATGCTCTGCATCAACGCGAGGTGACCGTTTCCTTTGCCTTCCTGATCGAGCCAGATAATCACGCCTTTGCCTGCTTGCTCGATCAACGCCTGCGAGGCCGCCATTTCCTCTCGACAAGTACACTCGATACTGTTAAAAACATGTGCCCCGATGCAGTGGGAGTGTACCCGACAAAGAAGGTTTTCCTCGTCCTCAACATTACCCATCACCAGCGCAATGGATTCTTTTTGGCCGTCGTAATAAAGGATCTCGGTACAGACGCCGTATTTCGTTTTCAGTTCTCTTTCTGCCAGTCGGATGATCATTAAATAGATAGTAACCGATTTACTTTAAGCGCGAAAAACGCTTGCCCCTGTAAATGATATTGGGTGCAAACCGGTCCAGGACGCCGCTTGAGATCTGATCGCCAAGATCAAGCTGCCTGAGTTCGCGCTACTCAGCTAAATGACCGGTTAGTACGGGAGCTGAAGAAACGACCGAGTCTCGAAAAAGAAAGATTGACAAGACAAAAAGACTAATATAGGTTTTTACTCTCTTTTCAGGTTTGGACAATAGCGTTA
>DATJGV010000191.1:0-5364 GCA_035494575.1 Pyrinomonadaceae bacterium
TTGAACGCTTCTTCGAATTCCTCTTCCATTACTTGTTCGAGCTGGTTCGGCTTAAAGCTTTTGCGGGCAAAACCGGTCATCAGAAATACGTTTAGGAAGCCGTGCATTGTTCCCCTCGGCGCGTCGTCAGCGTAGGTCAGCGGCCTGAAGCACCGCAGCGGGTGATGCAGACCGGCGGTTGCCTTGAACGGCACATTCGCCGCCGTACACGAGCGGACAAAGCGAATAATGTCAGCCGAAGTCGGAAATGCATCAGGCGTTACGCCGCCCGTGCGGATCTTGGCACGCTGGCCGTATTTTGCAAGTGCCGCAACAAGCTCGACAAAATTTTCCTTTTGCGGTATCTCGAAATACGCAGTCAGGTCTTCAGGCAAAGAAGTTGCCGTGTTTTCGATCTTTGAAACCGTGGTCGCACGCACTTCGAGCTGGTCGCAGACGAATGCCGGGCTGTGCTTTTTATTAAAATCGGTGATCTGCGAGATGGTTTCGTAGATGTTCTCGCCGGCCAAAACGCTCAGATGCCACCCCGTTTTGTCGGTCGGGGAAATACACGTACAGGCGTTGTCGTAAAATTCTTCAAGACGCGCAGCCGGAACGACAAACCGCCCGAGCATCCAGTTGTACGGGCCGCTGCGGTTCAGCGCAAAGTTCATCACCGCGTCCTCCATCGATAACTGCGACGGAGGAAAAAGCCCCGCATAATCTACTGCTCCGGCTAAAAGGGCGTGAACCGATGGAAGAATGGTTTTCTGTTCGTTTTGAGGCTGCATTTAAAATTAATGCGGCCCCGCAGACCAGCCGCAGAACTATTTTGCCAAATATTTGCGGGAAATGAAAAACACGCTTGCCTTTATCGAAAAATCTGCGATATCTTTTCTTAGATTTAAGGCCTTTCCCAAATCAAGAAATGCGCGTTTTAGGTATCGATCCGGGCAGCGAGACTCTCGGCTGGGGCGTTGTCGAGGGCAGCGGTTTGAAATATTCGCTCGTCGATTACGGCACGGTTAGATCTAATCCGCGCCAGGCGTTCTCAAAGCGGCTGCATAATGTTTACCGGGGCGTCGAAGAGGTTTTTGAGAGGTATCGACCGGAACTTTTGTCGATCGAAGAAGCATTTTATGCCGTTAACGTCGGCGTTGCTCTAAAGCTGGGACAGGTTCGCGGGGTTATGCTGTTGCTTGCCGAACAGCGCGGCGTCGAGATCGCCGAATACAGTCCGCGTCTGATCAAGCAAACCGTCGTCGGATACGGCAACGCCGAAAAACATCAGGTGCAGGAGATGGTGCGGCTGCTGTTGAAAATGAAAACCGCTCCGACACCGCACGACGCGGCTGACGCATTGGCCATCGCGATATGCCATTTTCACCATGCGGGAATGCAGGACAAGATTCGCGATGCTAAGGCTGGAAAACGATAGATCTTGTGAATTTACAACAATAACCACAGAACGCACGAACTTTCTGTTCCGTGTCTTTCCGTGGTTATAAATCGGGCTTCAGAATCGAACCGCGAAATAAAATTAAACAACGTGAAGGATTCCTGGAATTTAGTGGTTTCAGAAAGATAGCTTTTAACTGGCAATTTAGGTTAATCATTTTGAACGTATGAAACTCCCCTTAATATTTGTCTGCTCTTTGATCATCATTACTTCCTTTGCTCCCGCAGATGCGCAGAAACGGCGAGCTGTAAGAACGTTTCGAGAACAGTCGCAGATCAACAGCTCTGCCGTTGTGATCGACGAAACTCTCTCAGTGCTTCGAACAAGGCCAAGCCTGTTCGCACCGGCGATCCAGCGAATGCGACGAGGACGTAAGGTGATGATCAGCGGAATGAAAGAAGCCGACGGCGTCACTTTTTACAAGATCGCGGCTGCGCCGTCCGGAACGGGTTGGGTGCAGGCAGACGCCGTTTTTGGACGATTTCGGCCGCACGACGATGAGCGGCTGGCGAAATTGGTACAGGCGTCGGACGGCTTCGATCAGATCGAGATCGCCGAGCAGTTTTTCGAATTTTATCCTGACTCACCGCTGCGTCCGTCCTTGCTGCTGCTGTACGGAGATCTGCTTGAAGAGATCGCGTCAAAACTTTCGCGCGATGCGGCCGGTCGGCTTCGACGGCCTGAGATGGCGGCAAGCGGCGCTCCGCTTCACAGTTACTATCTGAATTTTGTCAGCCTTGACCGTTACCGAAAACTCGGCGTGACGTTCCTGTTCAACACCGGGACGCGAAAATTTCATTACAACGGCGACAGTTGGCGCGAGATAGCTGCGAAATTTCCGAAATCGGCGGAGGCGGTGGAAGCACAAAAACGGCTCGATCTGTTAAAGCAAAAAATGGAAGCGGTGGGAACGAAATAATTCGGTAAGGCTTTTAACCACAGATGCTGTGTCTTTGTCTGTGTGCCGTGTGTGTAAATAGTTTTAACCACAGAACAAACAGAACAACCGAAACACGAGAGCGGAGCACAGACAAAGATCGAAACAGACCGATCAGATCCTGCTTTTTCGGACCTCTCTTGTTTATCTAAATACCGAGAGCCGCAGCGATTTGCGACGCGACTTTTGCGTTATTTTCAAGCAGCGCGATGTTTGCCCGAAGGGTTTTGCCATCGCTTTTTTCGGACATTCGGGAAAGAAGAAACGGCGTAACCTCCTTTCCATGAATTCCCTGTTCCGCCGCGGCGGTCATGGCTTCGGTGAGGATCTCTTCCATTTCAGCCGGCGCAATTTCGAACTGCTGCGGAACCGGGACGGTGACGAGGATCGCGTTCTTTAATCCAATTTCATCGCGGGCCTTAACGATCTCGGCCACTTCGGCGGCGGTCTCAACGCGTTGGTCGATGTCGAGGCCGCTCGTCCGTGAATAAAAAGCCGGCAGCTCGTCGCACTGCCAGCCGAGAACAGTCACGCCATTTGTCTCTAGCCATTCGCGCGTCGCGGGCAGGTCGAGCACGATCTTTGCTCCCGAGCAAACGACAATGATCGGCGTTTGTGCAAGCTCCGGCAGGTCGGCGGAAACGTCCGTTCGATCACCTCGGTGAACGCCGCCGATGCCGCCCGTCGCAAAAACCTTTATACCTGCCCGGTGGGCAAGAAACGCGGTGGTCGCGACTGTCGTTGCACAATTTAGTTTTTTTGCAAACGCGATTGGCAGATCGCGGCGCGAGATCTTACGAATATCCTTTCCACCGGCGAGCAATTTCAACCGGTCCTCACTCAATCCGACATAAAGATCACCTTTGAAAATCGCAATGGTCGCGGGAGTTGCGCCGTTTTCGCGAACGATGTTTTCAACCCGTTGCGCGGTTTCGATGTTTTGCGGGAATGGTAAGCCGTGGGCGATCACTGTGGATTCGAGCGCAACGATGGGCTTGTCGAAATGAAGCGCGGCCGAAACCTCGTCGTGAAAATTGATTTTCATTTTAAGGAAAGGTGCTCCGAATTGAACGGTAATAAGAAATCACTTCCGAATAACTGATACGCGATAACCGAGAACTGATAACCGAAGCCGAACAGTTCTCGGTTATTCGTTTTCATTTACCTGTTATTCCGGAAATTAACCACTGGTTCTACTTTACCAATTTAAAGATCCGATTAAGCCTCGGATTGGTAATGCATCCGAAGAAATCGCCGTTGGACGCCCCGCGGTCGCACGACCAGTAAACGAACATTGCTCGGCCGATTATCAATTCGCGCGGCACAAATCCCCAGAAGCGGCTATCTTCACTGTTGTCGCGGCTGTCGCCCATCACAAAAAAGCTGTTGGGCGGGACGACCATCGGTTTTCCGGGCACGGCGAATTCGTAAGCGCGACGCGACAGATTTTCGCCGGCTTTAACCGCCTCCATCGTGTCCTCGCGATAGTAAACGTCCCATTTGTCTTCGGGTTTGCGCGGTTCGACTTCCTTGGTCTGCAACGCAGACAGTTCGTCATCGGCATCGCCGACGACGCGGTGTTCGGGCAAAAGATTGCCGTTAATGAACACCTGGTTGTTCTTGAATTCGACGGTTTCGCCAGGCAGGCCGATAACGCGTTTTACGTAATTCAGCTGATACGGGATGATGCCGCGCGAGCTGTCATTCTGCGGATGCACCTTGTTTCCGGGATATTTGAAAACGATGATGTCGCCGCGTTCGATCTCGCGCTGCGGCAAAAACGGCAGCGAGTGCCCGCCCGGCGTAAAGATAAATTTGTTTACAAGCAGGTAATCCCCGATGAGGATCGTGTTCTGCATCGAGCCCGTCGGTACAGTTACTGCCTGCAGGATAAACGTCATTCCGAACAACGCCATGACAAGTGTCACAACGAACGATTCAAAATATTCGCGGGCGACCGATTTCGGCGGGCCGAGCGGTTTCGACTCGGCAGCTTCGTCCTTTTCTTTCTCTTCTGTAGCCATAAATGCAAAAGTAATATTTATACGACGGAATTATTGCGAAGTTTGTTTTTTCGATCTGCCGGCGCCGTTGTCTTCCGGTTCGATCATCTCGAGTGCTTTGCTCGCCGCCATCATTTCGGCAGATTTTATCGATTTGCCCACGCCGACAGTCTTGCCTCCGGACCAGATCGCTTCAACGGAAAACGTCCGGGCATGCGGCAGGCCTTCGGTCTTTACAAGGTTGTATTTCGGCGCGGCAAGCTTTCTTGCCTGCAGCGTTTCCTGCAGCAGCGTTTTGTAATCGAGCGAGCTTTCGGGCGTCGCATGTTTTAGCTCGTCGGCGTACACCTTTTTGACAAAAACGCGTGCCTCTATATACCCGCCGTCAAAAAAAACAGCCGCAATGACAGCCTCAAGCGTGTTTGCGAGCAGCGCCTGTTTTTTGCGTCCGCCGGTTTTTTCCTCGCCGCGGCCAAAGCGTACAAATTCACCCAGTCCGATCGCTTTGCCCAGCTCCGCAAGCGTCGTCGTGCTGACCAGGCGATGTTTCATCAGCGTCAGGTCGCCCTCACTGATCTTCGGATGCCGGACAAAAAGCTCTTCTGCGATCACAAGGCCGAGTACCGAATCGCCAACAAACTCCATCGATTCGTTCTCAGCATCGCGAATCTCCCCATCGGCCGCGCCGGGCAGGTTTTCAACCGCCCATGAACGGTGCGTCAGCGCTCGTTCGAGCAGCGCAATGTCGCGAAACTTATATCCGAGAATATTTTCAAGTTTTCCCAGTTTTTCCGGCACTGTTGGTAATTTTATGAAGAATGCGGCAAAAAAGAAAGCCGGACGCCAATAAATGAAGCGTCCGGCCGATTTTTAGATTCTCCTGGGAAGAGAGACTTATCTGGTGCCTTTCTTTTTGGCAACCGGTTTTTTGACTGTAGTCACCGGCTTGGCCTTGGTCGCAGTAGTCGATTCAGACGGCTTGGCCG
>DATJGV010000192.1:0-4291 GCA_035494575.1 Pyrinomonadaceae bacterium
ACCGCAGTTTTTGCCATGCCGATAAAAAGCCCGGTTTCTACAACTCCGGTAAGAACTTTTAAGTTGTTGTGTAGTTCCGCCGGGTTATCGATCGAGCCGCAGCAGCAATCCAGAATGTAGTTGCCATTGTCCGTGACGAACGGTTGTTCTCCGCTCATTCGCATACTCAGTTCGATATTTAGTTTTTCGATTCGGCGGGCCGTTGTCTGCCATGCAAATGGGACGATCTCGACAGGCAATGGGAACATGCCTAGCGTCTCGACACATTTCGATTCGTCAGCGACGACGATCAACCGGTCGGACGAGGCCGCCACCAGTTTTTCCCATAACAAAGCGCCGCCGCCGCCCTTTATCAGATCAAGTTGCGGGTTAATCTCGTCCGCGCCGTCTATCGTAAGATCGAGACGTTCAACGTCGGCGAATGTGCAGAGCTCGATGCCGTTTTCGAGCGCAAGTTTTTCGGTTTGTCTTGAGGTTGGGATCGCACGAACGCGAAGGCCGTCTTTTACAAGCTCACCGACGCGCATGATCGTAAAATAAACCGTCGAGCCCGTGCCGAGACCGATGGTCATGCCGTCGCGAATACCTTCGGCCGCTTTTTCGCCCGCGATCTTTTTTAACTGATCGGATCTATTCATCCTTAAGAGGCGATGCCGCCTGCCTAATAGTATTTTTCGGATTTCTGTCGGCTGCCCTAATTCTGAAAGCTACTTTTCTTTCACCTTTATCTCATACAACTTTTTCCATTTTTTACCGGTTACGAAAATGCGATCGTGATCGGCGTCGTATGCTATTCCGTTCAAGGTGTTTTCGGCCTTTGGGTCGCTCGGGTCCATCATATCGTTCGGCGCCGGTTGGTCGTCGGGCGAGATACCTGCGAGATCGATCCAGCCCAAAACCTTTCCGTTATTCGGATCGATCCGTGCGATATAATTCGGTTTGCCGAGTATCTGCGGGTCTTCAGAATGCCAAATGTTTGCCCACAGTTCGCCCTTGATATATTCGAGTTCGTTGACCTGCATCAGCGGACGCCCGTCGTCGGTTTTTACGATTATCTGCCGCACGGGTTTGAACGTCGCCGGGTCCATAACCTGTATCACGTGCGTGCTGTTGGTCATAAAAAAGTTTTGGCCGTCGGTCGTCATTCCCCAGCCTTCGCCCTGGTACTGAAATTCGCGGATGAGCTTGAACGTATTGACATCAAAAACGCGGCAGAGGCCTTCGCGCCACGTCAGCTGATAGATCAAACCATTCCACAATGCAATGCCCTCGCCAAAATCTTCTCGCGGCAGGTCAAATTTTTGTACGATCTTTCCTGTTTCGAGGTCAACCTTACGAAGCGACGAATGTCCTTCTTCGCCGGTGCTTTCGTACAAAAAACCGTCGTGGTAAAAAAGCCCTTCAGTAAATGCATTCGGGTCGTGCGGATAGGCCTTTACGACCTCGTAGGTGTAAACCGGGACGCCCGATGGTTTTGCATTAGCATTGCTCACGTTTGGTTTCGCGGCGTTGACGTTTGGTTTTGCGGTGTTCGCCGGACCGCTGCATGAGAACGTCAGCGCAATTGTAAAAAAAAGCAAAAATAATCGCATAATTAAAGTTCGGCTGCAGAAGCGCGCGCGTTAGCAAGGCGAAACTATCAGCGTTGAACGTACCACCATTGCTAACGCGCGGGCTTTCGAAAAATCCGCATTACTTCTTCAACGCCCGGTCGATCGCTTCGCGAAATCCCTCAGCCGACAGGTGCCGCACGGCGATGCCGTTTATGAAAATTGTCGGCGTGCCCGTGATGCCGTAGGCTTTACCGTCGGCCATATCTTTACGCACTTCGGCAGCGGTTTTTTCGAGGCTTAAGTCTAACTCAAATTGTTTTACATTCAAACCAAGGTCCGCCGCGTATTTTGAAAGGGAAGCCGCGTCCAACGCGTTCTGATGCGTGTAGAGTATCTCGGTGTATTCAAAGAATTTGCCCTGCGCATTTGCGGCGTTTGCGGCCAGCGCCGCGCGAAAAGCGTTCTCGTGCAGCGACGTCAGCGGAAAATCGCGAACGACGAAACGGACCTTTCCCGGATATTCCGCCAGCACCTTTTTTAGTACCGGGTGCGTCGCCGAGCACGCCGGGCACTGAAAATCGCTGAACATAACGACCGTGACCGGAGCGTTTGCCGGTCCCTGCGCCGGATCGTCGTCAGCCGAGACGCTTTGCACGGGCGGCGCGGGTTCCTTGATCAAAAAATTGACAGCGTATTTTGCAAAAAGCTTATCCTTTAAGGCTTTTTCGAGTCCGGCTCGCTCGTCATCACTGTAATCTTTGAGTTTGTTCGATATCTCGCGGGCGATGTAATCCGAAGCGTCGATCTTTTCCGCGGCCGCGTCACGCTCGATCAGCGAAGAAAGAACCACGTTTTCGATCTGGCCGCGTATTGCGTCGTAAACATCGGCCCGCTGGTCATACAGCGTCAGCTTGTACTTGTTTTCAAACTCGCCCGCCGATACCGATTTGCCATCAACCGAAAACAGAGTTTCCATCGGCTTTAGGTCCGCCGCGTTTACGTCCTTGCCGTAAACGACTTTGTGTCTCGCAGCCAGATTTTCGTAATAGGCGTCGAGCGCTTTTGTCTCGGCGTCACGACGCAAATATTCAACGATCCGCTTTCGTGACTGGTCGAGCGTCTGGTCGCCGAGAGAAGCGCGATTTGCATCGTAAACGGCTTTGATTTCGGTTTCTGCGGGGTTGGGGATCTTTGCCTTCTCGGCTTCTTCGAGACTTTCGGAGCTCACGCCTCTGGCCGCCGCTTCGGCCTCGACAAGCCGTTCATTGACGAAGAATTTTAGCAATTGCTTGCGGGCCTCAGCGATGACGGAATCCTGGCCCTGGTAGAGCTTTTGTGCGTCCGGTGAAAGGTCGGAAACGGTAAAGTCTTTACCGGTCGATGTAACAAGAACCGTGTCCGGTTTCTGGGCAAACGCCGCGCAAGCGGATATCAGCAGCAGGGTGATCGAAATAAATCTCATAGATTAGGGGCGTCTCGCGAAACGGTTCAGACGACAAGTTTATCAGATTTTCAGATGCTTTATCCACGAACGAGAGTTGCGGGAGTCGCCGACCCAAAAGAAAAACGAACTACGAACGGAAATGCTCGCTCCCGCCCGTAATTCGCTAATTGTAAAAACTTTCAGGCTTTGCTAAAAGCTCATGCGGTTGCCCGCGAAACTTCCTGAACCACCTCTGCGGTCTTTCCGTCGCTTGCATTGCTGGCGATATCGGCCTGTGCGAGTATGCCGCAGCACGCGCCTTTTTCATCGACAACCGTAATGCGGCGTATCTGTTTTTCCTCCATCAGATTGCAGCATTCCTCGAGTGTCGTATCGGGCATCACCGCGACGACGGACGCCGTCATTGCATCGCCCGCTGTCAGGTCAAGCGGATTTTTGCCTTCGGCAACGACACGGCACGTGATGTCGCGGTCTGTGATAACGCCGACGGGGATCTTTGTACTGCTGTTTTCGACGACGGGAATGCATCCGCAGTCGTTATCCACCATCATCCGCGCAACATCCTTCAAGCTTGTTTCAGGTGTACAGCACGCGGGGCTCTCCGTCATTATTTCTTTTACTAACATGATCTTTCCTCCAAAAAGATTTAGAAAATTCTGTCAAATACAGCCACCGGGCTTGGCGGCAAAACGTTCTTGAAAAGGCGTTCCGGTACCGTGTTGCGTTCGGGTGGGTCATTAAGATCCTCGGGCAGCACGCCCTGCAACGCTCCGTTTTCGTCGATGACGATAACGGGGCGGTGTCCGGTGCGTCTTTGGCGACATTCGGACAGATCCGATTCCAGATCGGCCTTTACAAAATTGGTATTCATTACGTTTGCAGCGGTCATCCCGCGTGGGCTGCGGCCGCGGCCTACAACCTGCATGCAGATCTCATGTTCGGTGACAACGCCAATCGGAATGCGATGGGCTTTGCTTTCGATAACCACTACGTGATCGCTGTCTTTTTCCTGCATCAGCTTATAGACCTGTTCCAGAGGGAGATCCTCTGTGCAGACGGCTGGATTTTTGTTTATTAGATCGCGGACAAACATTGCCTATACCTCCATCGGTTTTGATACACTCGAAGCCATTAGCTTAGTATGCTTTTCGCACACTTTTCCGGGTTTTCTCGGTTAAGCAAATGTTTAAGCAAGCGCCGTTCCAAATCATGAAACTTCCGCTCAGTTTTTATCTTCGTGAAAATACGATCGAGGTCTCACGCGACCTGCTTGGCAAATTGCTCGTGGTGCCGG
>DATJGV010000193.1:0-3415 GCA_035494575.1 Pyrinomonadaceae bacterium
GCTTTTCTCTCGTTCGCAAAGGCCGTAGGACTTTTCGGAAACGCGATCTGGAAAGCGACAAATGAAGTGGAAAAGCAAGAGATCTTCGATTATGCCGGAACCGCGATCGAGATCTTTTGCGCGCCTGACCTTGCGCCTGAAATGGTCTATCCCGATTACGATCAGGCCTTGAAGCCGCCGAAGTCTTCGGGTATCGCAAAATTTGCTTTTCTTTCACGATTGACCCGAAAAAAAAATCTTCACTATTTTCTCGAGCGGCTTCGGGCGATCGATAAGGGCAGAGTTGAGGTTGACGTGATAGGTCCTTTGGAAGACCGGGCATATTACAAGGAATGTATGGCGATCGCAAATGAACTGACCAATACGATTTCTGTGCGATTCTTAGGGCCATTTTCAAATCAGGAAGCTTTGACTCGTGTTTTGGAAAGTCATTTTTTTGTTCTGCCGACGCTTAACGAAAATTTCGGATATGTAATGCTGGAAGGCCTAGCCGTCGGCTGCCCGTTGCTGATAAGCGACAAAACGATCTGGAGCGAGATAGTTGCCGAAAATGCCGGGTGGGCAATTCCATTAGCGAATACTGCCGAATGGATCGAAACGATCAACTGCTGTATCGCGATGGATCAGGAAGAGTATCGCACGATGTCCGAAAGTGCGGTCCGGTTTGCAAATGCCTGGATATCGGATCCTTCGGCCGAAAGGGCAATGGCCGACATAATCGACTACGCTCTTTTTAAAAACCTTGTTAATGAACCGCGTGTAACTTTCGCGTAAAAGCTTTCGCTTCCAGATCTGATGAACGCTGACAGTAACAATTCAGCCCGTTTGTGGGTCGCCTCTGAGGTCTACTACCCCGAGGAAGTATCCACGGGTTACTATCTGACTTCGATCGCCGAAAGACTTGCCCGGGACCACAACACGAAAGTCATCTGCGGCCAGCCAAATTATGGCGCGCGCGGCACCAAGGCGCCAAAACATGAGATTCACAAGGGCGTGGAGATCTTTCGAGCATCGAGTACACTGCTCGATAAAAACGTGATTCCTTTCCGGGTCATCAATATGCTGACACTCGGCATCTCGGTTTTCTTTATTGCCTTGCGTCAGTTTCGGAAGGGCGACCGGGTTTTGGTCGTCACTACCCCACCGAGCCTACCCTTTACCGTTGCGTTGGCAGCCCTGATACGCGGGACGGGTTACACGCTGCTTCTCCATGACTGTTACCCTGAACTTCTGGTGGCAACCGGAAAATTGAATAAGAATTCGATCGGCGTGCGGCTGATCAATTTTTTTAACCGCTGGTTGTATAAACATGCTGAGAAGATGATCGTAGTCGGCCGCGATATGAGGGAAATGATGCTCAAAAAAACTGCCGGCTTTGATATTCCCATATCGACGATTCCCAACTGGGCAGATCTTGAGACGATCCATCCGTGCCCAAAATCGAAAAATGCCCTTTTAAAATCGCTCGGCATAGAGGACAAATTCGTTCTGTTGTACGCCGGTAACATCGGCCATCCGAGTGATGTAGAATCAATAATCGAGGCGGCCGAAAGATTGCTCGATCGTCCGGAATTTCACTTTCTTTTTATCGGCTCCGGGGCAAAAAAACAGTTTATTGAAAACGCTGCACGTCGACTAAGGAACGTAACTTATCTCGGAACCAGGCCTCGCAGCCAGCAGGTCGAGTTTCTCAACGCATGCGATGTCGCTTTGATCTCGCTCGTCAGCGGAACTTGGGGTACGGCAATGCCATGCCGGACATATAACATACTCGCAGCCGGAAAGCCGATACTGGCGCTGACGGATGAAGCGTCAGAGCTTGCCTTGGTCATTGATGAAGAGGATGTTGGTCGTCATATTGTTCCTGGAGATCCGGACAAACTTTTAGCTGCGATCCTTGAAATGTACGAAAACAAAGATGCACTTTCAGCGATGGGGGATCGTGCGTATACTGCGGCAAAGCAAAAATATTCGCGTTCGACAGCGATCGACAAATACCGTGCAGAATTTGGCGGAGCATTACAATGAATGCAATTGTTTCGATCGACGTAATTGATCAGATTTGTTCACAAAAATGAGGCTGAATCAAGTTAAACCTTGTTGAAAGTCGTTTATAGTGTTATATTTGTATTTGGATTCGTCTTTCCGTTCCAACTTGAAATTTGTTCCTATAGAAACTCAAGGTATTACTTTAACAACCGATTTCCGGGGCTGATAATTGACCACAGGGGCGCGAAGCGGTCATGAGGAAATTCGAATATCTCAACATTTTGCCACCATCTGTTTTCGCTTTTTTGAGAAAAATATTGACGTAAGTCGAGAAAAGTGTTAGATTTGCACAATATTCAGGAGATTTTGTTCTCTCACTTTTAATGGATCGCAAAATGTTGGCCGATGGGCGTCTTCTTGATAAGCATTTTTGTTTTGAGTCGTATGGCGTAATAATTCGCATCGAGAGCCATAGAACGGATTTGCTTGATGGCGCCGAACGCGCGGTTCGCAAGGCATTGGTCGGTCAATTGCGTATAGTTGACAATCAGGAAACCGAGCATGCGTTTGGCATCGGTATCGGCAAGGACGGTTGGTATTTCATACGGGACAACGATGAAGTTCAGCCGCATTCCCGCAAGCGGCACGAATTATTTAAGTACCTTGATACGCTTGTCCGCCTCCGAGTCGCCGAATTTGCTGTCGATCGCGTTTTTGTTCATGCCGGAGTGGTCGGATGGAACGGCAAAGCGATCGTCTTCCCCGCAAATAGCCGACACGGAAAGACGACGCTTACCGCCGAACTTGTGCGAAACGGAGCGACGTACTATTCCGATGACTACGCTGTTTTTGACTCCGACGGTTTTGTTCACCCTTTTGCACGACTTTTGTCAGTTCGCCGGGAAGTGCCAAAGGGACAGCCGGGGAAGGTCGTCGATGTCGATGTAAGATCGTTGGGTGGCACGGCGGGGACCGAGCCGCTTCCAGTAGGTTTTGTTCTTTTGACGGAATTTAAGGACGGTGCCCGATGGAAGCCGAAAATTCTTTCGCCCGGCGAGGGAATGATCGAGATGATAACCCAGACGATCCCAATAAGGCGGGTACCCGAGTTTTCGTTAAAAGTATTGAAAAAGATCACTACCCGCGCGACTATAGCAAAGGGATTCAGGAATGACGCGAAGGATTTTGCAAAAAAGTTTTTAGAATTTGTCGATAGCAATTAAATTAAATTTAGTCCAAAAAACGTTTAGTTTCGCAAAGAGACATTTATGGAGGAGAAAATGAATAACTCGCAATTCCCAACTGCCCGTAAACAGGGATTGGTCGTACAGGAGATGCCAGACGAACTGCTCGTGTATGATCTCGACAGCAATAAAGCCCACTGTTTGAATCAAACCGCCGCATTTGTCTGGAAATCGTGCGACGG
>DATJGV010000194.1:0-7209 GCA_035494575.1 Pyrinomonadaceae bacterium
CAAATCTTGTCTAATCGATTATCCGCAGATCAGACCCGGATCTATGCAGAAAAATCTTGTCAATTTTCTTTTCACGATCGCGCTGCTTTTCGTAATCACGGCGTGCGTTTGCCGCTCGGACCGAGACCAGGAATCGACGAATTCAAAAACGACCGCGCCGGCTTCCGACAACACGCAGACAAAGGCACCGCCGGCTCAGTCAAACTCGTCTTCGTCAAACGCTCAGAAACATTCGGATGACGGCGATTTTTTGGTCGAGCACGACGACGTTCAGAACCAGCGTTACGCCGAGATCGACCGTCAGGTGAAGGATGAAAAGCTGCTCGAAAAGGCGGCCGACCAGTTAAACCGTTCACTTATCCTCCCGCACAACATCACGCTAATTACAAAAGATTGCAACGGAGACGTTAATGCCTATTATGATTCGAATGCCGAATCAGTCACCGTCTGCTACGAGCTGATGGAGCATTTTTATAAGGTATTCAAGTCAGCCGGGACGAGCGATGATCTCGCCTATACAAAGATGTTCGACGCCGTGCGTTTCGTATTTTTGCACGAGATCGGCCACGCGCTGATCGACACCTACAAGCTGCCCGTGATGGGCAACGAAGAGGACGCCGCCGACCGCTGCTCGGCATATATAAATCTTAAGGAACTTGGAGGGGACGAAGGTGTTCGAGCCGTGTTTGCAGCCGCCGATGCCTTTAATATCGAATCGAAAATGAATCCCGGCGGCAGCCGAAACCTCGCCGACGAACATCTGCTTCAGGAACAGCGTTTTTACAATTCGCTTTGCATGGTTTACGGTTCGGACACCAATAAATACGCGTACATAGTGAACCAGGGATATTTGCCAAAAGAACGCGCCGTTCGCTGTCCGAGTGAGTATCAGCGAACCGTCGATAGCTGGATCGATCTGCTGCAGCCGTGGAGGAAGGATTAAGTCCGCGTGCAGAAGGCCCGCGCATGAGCAAGGGCGATTTTATGAACGCGGTCGCATTAAAATTAAGAGGACGAAAATATGAAAAACCTTATCAACAGACTACTTTTCGGACGCGACAAATTCAGCTTTCTGATCGCCCTCGGCATCGTTTGCGCTATAGCGCTTGGATGCTCCTGCGGCAAGGACTTTGACCTTTCCAATATCGGAAAGGAAAGTAATACAACCCGCACATCGTCGAACAGCGATAGCCCGTTCTCGACCGGCAGCGACGAAGATCTGCCTTCGGCGAGCGAACAGGAATCGCTGGTCAAAGACACGACTGACGATTTCGCTAAGGCTATCGACAGCAATGATTTTTCGACAATGCGCGAGAACGCATCGAGCGATTTTCAATCGCAGTTTTCCGAACAGCAAATGAAGGACGCGTTCAAACAGTACGTCGATAACAAGAAAATTGTGCTGCCGGTATTGAATAACGCGATGACCCAGACACCGACATTCTCGCCGGCCCCGTCGATCCGCACGGAACGAGGCATGAATATTCTTGTTCTGAGCGGCAGTTTCCCGTCAAAACCGCGTGTACTCAAATTCGAAACGGAGTACATCAAACGCGATGGCGAATGGAAGCTTCTGAAATACGTGGTAAATATGTAATCGATGGATAAATTTCACCGGGGGCAGCTCGTTTAGGGCTGCCTTTGCGTTTTGGAGCCTCGAACGATAAACTTTTTAGTATAGGACAGGGACTGTGTACATGTTCGACGAGTAAGTCTGAAAGAGTCGTTTTTTCGGTGTCTTCGTTCCGTGAATTCTGTGTCCTTTCGTGTTCTGTGAAAAAGACATTACCACAGAAAACACAGAAGAATGCATCGACAAAGAGATCAGATCCTGCTTTCCAGACGTCCTTTACCAATATGAAAATTCACGAGTATCAGGGCAAAACCCTTTTGAAGGAATACGGTGTGCCGGTGCCGCGCGGTATTGTTGCAAGAACTGCCGACGAAGCAGAAGCTGCCGCTAAGGAACTTGGCACCGACGTGGTCGTCGTAAAGGCGCAGATACACGCCGGAGGCCGTGGAAAAGGCGGCGGCGTAAAATTGGCCAAATCGCCCGCTGAGGCGAAAGAGATCGCGTCGCAGATGCTCGGGATGAAGCTGGTCACGCACCAGACCGGGCCGGAAGGCCGCGAGGTAAAAACTCTTTTGATCGAAGAAGGCTTGCCGATCGACAAGGAGTTTTATCTAGGCATCACGCTTGATCGGATCACCGGCCGCAACGTTTTCATGGCGTCGTCCGCGGGCGGTATGGATATCGAAAAGGTCGCTGAAGAAACGCCGGAATTGATACTCAAGGAAACTATCGATCCGTCGGTCGGGCTGCGGCCGTTCCAGGCTCGCAAACTCGCGTTCGGCTTGGGTTTGCCCGGGGAACTCGTCAATCAGGCCGCCAAGTTTATGCTCGCGCTTTACGACGCTTACGAAAAAATGGACGCGTCACTGGTCGAGATAAATCCGTTTTTGCTTACCAAAGACGGCCGCCTTATCGCGCTCGATGCCAAAGTCAATTTCGACGACAACGCGATGTTCCGTCATAAGAATTATGCGGAACTCCGCGACCTGAACGAAGAAGAGCCGCTCGAGATCGAAGCGTCAAAATACGACCTGAACTATATTAAGCTTGACGGCAACATCGGCTGCATGGTCAACGGAGCCGGGCTCGCAATGGCGACGATGGACATCATCAAACTTGCGGGCGGCGAACCGGCAAACTTTCTCGATGTAGGCGGCGGAGCTTCGCAGGAACGTGTCGAACAGGCGTTCAAGATCCTGCTTGCGGACGATAACGTCAAAGCGGTTTTGATCAATATTTTTGGCGGCATCGTGCGTTGCGACATGGTCGCGAACGGTGTCGTCGCTGCCGCAAAAAACCTCGGAGTATCGATCCCGATCGTCGCCCGTCTTGAAGGAACGAACGTCGAAGAAGGCCGCCGCGTCCTGCGCGATTCCGGCATCAATATCCTCACAGCCGAAGGGATGAACGACGCCGCTGAAAAAGTCGTCTCTGCCGCGAATGCTGAGTTTTAGAAAGGCGGCTTTTGGTCTTTGGGTCTTTGGGCCGGGTATTATGAATCGCGAAATAGCGTGATTCCTGTAAACAACCGCCAAAAACCAAAGACCAAAAGCCAATTGTCCTTACTCTCAAAATTTGATTTCCCCGCAAAGCAACCTATCCGAACACTCGTCTCATCTGTTAGGACAAAAGCCGGCAAATCTCTTAAGCAAAAGGAAACTAAGACAATGAGAAAACTGTATCTCCTCCTCGTGGTATTGGTGTGCGCCGTAGCCGTCAGCGGTCAACGGACTGCGAATAAAAGGTTTATCAAACCGACGTCGTTGCCCTCGACAGCAAGATCCGAAGTGTCTTCTCTGCCGATTCGCCGCGTAGTGCTTTACTCGAATGGCGTCGCATACATCGAACGCCGCGGCATCGTAACCGGCAATGCCGAGATAAACCTGTCGTTCAAACAGTCGCAGATCGACGACGTGCTGAAATCGATGGTCGTCCTCGACCTCGGCCAAGGAAAGATCGGCGCGGTCAGCTACAAATCCTCAATGCCCGCTTCGGCCAGAACCGCCGAGATACCATTCGACATAGCGTCAAAGTCTGAGGATACCGACGAAGAAGCAGGCGGACTCGCAGGTGTGCTATCGCAGCTTCAAGGCGCAAAGGTGCTCGTCTCGACAACAAAAGGAACAGCATCAGGTTCGATACTGACGGTCGAAAAAAAGAAGATCACGACAAAGAAAAAAGACGATGAAGAAACGTCCATGCCCGCAAATTATTCGCTCGTCATAGCATCGGAAAACGGCGAGATTTCGAGTTTCGACCTCGCCGATGTCAGATCGGTAAAACTTCTTGACGAAGGAGCCTCACACGACGTTAACGAGTTTGCGAACGCCACCGCATCGACCCGTCGTCGCGACGCAAAAACCATTACAGTCAGCAGTTTGGGCACGGGCGCCCGCGAGATGGTTGTCAGCTACACCGTCGCCGCGCCGATCTGGAAAACGACATATCGCGTCGTCCTCGACCCCGAAGGTAAGCCTTTTTTCCAAGGCTGGGCCATAGTCGATAACGTCAGCGACGAGGACTGGCAAAGCGTTCAGCTTTCATTGATTTCGGGTTCGCCCGTGTCGTTCATACAAAACCTTCAAAAACCGCTTTATCGATACCGGCCGATCATTCCAATTCCAGACGACCTTAATCTGCGCCCACAAATCTATGATCCCGAAAATGGGATTGGCAGCGGTTCGGGCGGCGGAGCCGGAGGTGGTACTGGAGGTGGAATTGGTGACGGAATCAGTTACGGTGGTGCAGCCCCGCCACCGCCTCCAAAACCTATGTTCGACAGCGCTAACAGCAATTATACGATTTCGACGGGGTTTGCCGGGACGGGCGTCAGCGATGCTATTATGACTGAAAAATCTGGCGTGCAGACGGCCGCCAGCGGCGACGAGATCGGCGATCTTTTCGAGTATCGCATCGATCAGCCAGTTTCTATCGAACACGGCCGCTCTGCGCTTATTCCGATAATTCAGACCAAGATGGACGGCGAACGCGTTTCGATCTTTCGCGATCCTAAGGATTCACCGTCTGCTGATACCACCGACTCTGACAACGAAGACGAGGAAACCGCTGCGGTTCGCAAAGCAAATCCTCGACCAATGAGCGGCCTGCTGCTCAAAAATATTACGCCGATGACATTCGAAGGCGGTTCGATGACAGTTCTCGACCGCGACGCGTATGCGGGTGAGGCTCTGATGGAGCGGCTAAAACCAAAAGAGCAGCGACTGATCTCATTTGCGTTGGATTTAGGTACGCTTGTCCGTATCGAAAGCAGAGAAGATCGGGAACCAGCAAAAATGGTAAAAATAGTGAATGGCGTATTTCAAGTTCACTATTTCAAAACCGCTAAAAAGATCTACCATCTCACCAACCAAACAGACAAATCCAAGGTTGTTTACATCGAACATCCGGTGAGGAAGGATTGGATATTGTCAGAGGATTACGCAAAGCCCGATTACACGACGGCTCGATTTTATCGTTTTCGTGTCGAGCTTCAGCCGTTCGAAACCCGGGATGTTACAATCGGCGAGAATCTCGGAATGATGGACAAGTACAACCTGTCATCATTTTCTCCAAAGGATTTGGACGGTTTTATCATGAGCAAATCCATCGACGAACCGACACGCCAACGACTCGCAAAATTGATCGACCTCAGGATGAAGATCAACGAGATCGACGCAAAGCTCGAATCCACTGAAAAAGAGACCGAAGAGATAACGAAAGATCAGGACCGCTTTCGCGAAAATATCGACGCTTTATCGAAAACGCCGGAAGCGAGACAGTTGATCGCCAGATACATCGCAAAGGCCAATGACCAGGAGTCCCGACTCGAACAGATATCGAAGGATCGTCAAACCCTGACCACCGATAAGGAAAAACTCGAACAGGAATTGGCCGTCGAGATCAAGAATTTTTAGGTTAAATAAAATTGGTGGTTGGGTTTTGCCTTTATGGTATTTGCATAACCCCGTCCTTTAGGGCGGGGGGAATCAGTGATTACTCCCACAGCCCGTTTGAACGGGCTTACCAACTGTGCGGCTTAAGCCAAAGGAATTAAGGACGTTAAAACGCCCTTCGATTGCCGATTTCATTCATACCCCGCCGTAAACGACGGGGCTATGTGTGGGAACCACTTTGTACAACCTATTAAACCTTTATATAAATATTCTTCCTATAAAGCAGCCACATCAGGAACAGCCATAGCCCGATAAAGCAGATCGCATAGGCGAGCGACGCGTTGATCGGCTCGGCGAAGGGCAGAAAAATGTTGGTGAATATCCACGATTGCAGTGAGACGGATTTTTCGTCCGGGCCCGCGACTTTTATTATTCCAAGCAGTCTTCCGAGTATGCCGGAACCGACGAAAAGAGCCAGTGCGTTCACGCCGAATATAACGAACGGCTTTGCCCAACGCTGATAATTTTTGATATCGATGAGCCAGTAGCAAAAGCCCAGAAAACAGAGTGCCATGCCGGCCGTAAAAACGACATACGAACTGGTCCACATCGACTTGTTGATCGGGAAAAAGAAGCCCCACGCCCAGCCAACCGTAACAAGTACAACGCCGAAGAAGAACATCGCCGCGACTTTTTCGAGGTCCGTGCGTTTTGTTCTCAGCCAATGACCGCAGAGTATTCCGGCGATCGTGGTCGCGATCGCGGGTATTGTCGAAAGCAACCCTTCAGGATCGAAAACCTTCGATTCGCGCCACATGTGGTTCTCGGTCAGCACCATGCGGTCGATATAGGCGGCCAGATTGCACGTCTTGTTGTCAATGGTTGTTTCGAGACAGCCCGGCACATCGATTAGCGTCATCAGCGCCCAGTAGGCCAGCATTAAAACAACAGCGATGATCGCCTGCTGCTTCCAATTTGTACGAACAAAGATCAGCGATGCAACGAGATAACAGACGGCGATACGCTGCAGAACGCCCATGATCCGCACCATCGAAAGGTCGATCCATTCGCCCTTTGTGAAGTTATAAAACGGGAACATCGCCAGAAACAGGCCGAGTCCGAAAATGAGGAGAGAGCGGCGAATTATCTTGAAATAGATATTACGGTCAATACCGTTCGCCTCAACGCGTTTGCCGAGCGCGAGAGTTATCGCAACGCCAACGATGAATAGAAAAAACGGAAATACGAGATCTGTCGGCGTCCAGCCGTTCCACGGAGCATGTTCCAGCGGACTGTAGATGTGTTCCCAAGTGCCGGGGTTATTTACCAACACCATGCCGGCAATGGTGATGCCGCGGAAAACATCGAGTGAAAGCAAGCGTGTTTTGGGTGTCGTTTCTTCGGCCATAGCTGTTAATTATTTATCACCATCCGTTCCGCTCACGCAGATTCGTGATGTGCGCCGTGTGATGGCGCGCATGCCAGGCGTAGAGAGCGAGAAAACCTTCCACGGTCCATTCACCTGATTCTAGATTTATAGCTTTTCGTTCGAATTGGGAATCTGACAAATCTTGAAAAATGGCAGACAATCTAGAGTGGACGCCTTCGAAGATTTTTAGCGATGGGTCAATTGTGAGCGTTTGGTCACCGAGTTCCGCCCACTTGCTCGCGTCGTAGGGCACGATCATCGGCGAATCTTCGGTCAAAGTCATTTTTATGCGATAGAAGCCATTTAAATGGGCC
>DATJGV010000195.1:0-7565 GCA_035494575.1 Pyrinomonadaceae bacterium
GCAGTTTCATTTGCGCGAGTTGCGCGGTGCCGAATTCAACGGCGCGTTCGCCTCGTGCGACCTCGACGAAATGGCGTATGCCTCCTATTTACAAGCACTTATCGACGGCCGGCCGCGGAAGAATGATCCTTACACCGGTCGCGACGCCGATCCTCAAAACCCGCAACCCGAATCGCTCTTTTCGATACAATTTTTCCCGAATTATCTCACTGCGTTTCCGGCCCGTATTTTAGGGCTTTCGGCATCGCAGATGATGCCTGTGGTATCCGTATTTTCGGCGTTTTTTACGACGCTGGCTGTGTTTTGGCTGATACTTTCGTTTACCGATGACGACCTGCTGGCGTTTGCCCTCGCACTCGTCGTAATGGCCGGAGGAGCAGTAATTACGGGCATCGGAGCGATCAACGGTTTTTTCGAAAGCGGCGTTGCGTACCCATTTTTTCCGTTCCTGCGGCGGCCGATACCGAGCGTTGCATTCCCGTTTTTATTTGGCTTTTTTGCATGTCTCTGGAACGGTCTAAAGGCCGATAAAATAAGGCCGAGATATATTTACAGCGTCGTTTCCGCCGTTTGTTTTGCGGCGCTTGTGTTCTCATATTTTTATTTGTGGACATCCGCAATTGCTGTATTTGCGGGACTTACCATTTTCACGCTGGTTAGCCGCGGAAAAAATTTACGCGCCGATCTTAAATTTCTCGCCTTAACCGGCGTTTTATTTTTGGTAGCCCTGATACCCTACGGGTGGCTTCTTGCCGGCCGCAATAAAATGGCGGATAAGGCCCAATTGCTGGTGTTTACGCGTGATCTTGATCTGAACCGGAACGTCGAAATTATCGGTTTCGCTGTACTGATCGTCGCCGGCCTCGCGCTTTTATTCAGGCTGGTTGAACAAGACTCGCGAAAGATCCAATTTATCGCTGCGCTGGCACTTTCGCCCATCATCGTTTTCAATCAGCAAGTGCTAACGGGCAGATCGCTGCAGCCGTTTCATTACGAATTTTACGTAATAAATTATGTCGTTCTGCTGGCGGTGTGTTTGCTTGTTGCGGCGTTCTGGCAACGTGTTGTGACGCCCCGTTGGGCAACCGTGGCATTGGCTTTGATCTTAACAACGGGCGCTATCGTTTGGGGATATATCGAGGCGACACAAACCACGGTTTTCTGGGACGACACGAACGTACAGCGCGATGAGGCAATGCCCGTGAACGTGAGGCTGCGCGAACTTGCCGGACGTGATCCCGCGCAGGCGCGGCTACAAACGACGATAAATCTCGAGTCGCTGCAGGCGGACAGCCAGCCTACGGTCGCTCCGCAGGCGGTTTTGTGGGCGCGTCATCAGCATACATTTGCGGGCCTGGAATCGTGGGAGGAGAACAAGCTGCGATATTACCAGCTGCTGTATTTTTCAGGGGCCGACGGGAACTGGCTGCACCGGGCGCTTTCGGGCTGTGCGGATATCGAGGCCTGTATGGCACTATTCGGATGGGACCGTTTTAATGCGCGACTGTCGGCGAATGCACGCCCGCTGACACAACCGGAAGTTGAGGCCGAAGCCGCGAACTATCAGCATTTTGTCGAGAACTTCAATCGCGACAGCCTCGAGGGAATAGATATTCGCTATCTCGTCATCGACAATGAACTAGCGAATAACCTCCAAAATATCGACCGTTGGTACTTCAGGGACGACGGCGAGATATTCGGAAAATACACCCTTTACAGGCTCACACCGCGTAATTAGGCGCAAAAAAAGACCGCTGGGAAATAGCGGTCAAATTTGTATAACTAAAAAAATATTAAAACTGCTTAAGCGGCCAATTGATCGTTCGACGTTTCGGCAAATACTCGTCTGCCGTTCAGTGCGTCGTCGATGATCTCTCGCACGGCGGATGCGTCAGGGTTCACGTCCATTCGCGCACAGGCACGAAGGTGTCTGATAATTCCTTCCGTTGCAATCTCAAGTGCGTCACCGGTTAATTTTGAAAAACGACGCGCCTGGATATGGTCAATTTGCAGAACCCGGTCCTGCAAAGTCATTGGTTTAGCTGCTGCCACTTCTTCTTCTCCTTGTTGTATTTTACTGCCCATCTGTTCGGTCTCGATCCACCTCCGCAAAAATAATGCACTTCGGACAAACGTCTGTAAATACAACGCTTTTCCTTAATACTTAGTTGAAATTTTCAACTGTGAAGTTGCTGATTATTTGTGCGAAAGACTGACCGCTCAACTCTTGTAAAGGAATGTTAACATGCTTTTTTCGTTTTGTCACCATTTTTTTTCATAAGATTGTGATTTTTTTCTCAAATACTATTAGTCGTATCCCATTCTGACTCTTGCCGGACAGGTTGTGGCGCCTGCGGACGGTTTCTCGACCCGCTTCCCGTCCGCGTCGTAATCGCATCTTTTACCCTCGAGGTTTGCCCTTCCGGTGTCGTTCCTAACTGGTCTTACCAATCGTATTTAAACGAAAACCGGCAAACTGAAAGGTCTGCCGGTCAACAAAAGAGATGATATATTGGTTATTTTCCGCCGACGGCGTCTTTCATAGCTTTGCCGAGGCTGAATTTGACAGTGGTTTTTGCCGGGATCTTGATCACGGCGCCGGTTGCAGGGTTTCGTCCCTCGCGTGCCTTACGTTGGGTTTTTTTCAATTTTCCGAAGCCGGGAAGGGTGAATTCGCCGTTTTTCTTTACCTCTTTGGTAGCGAGTTCGGCAACTGCGTCAAAGAGTCCTTTAACCTCTGTTTTTTTGAGACCGGTTTTGTCTGCCAATGCACTGACGATCTCAGTTTGTGTCATACGAGCCATAATTTAACTAACCTCCAATTTTTTGGTTGAGAATATTAATACTTCTAAAGTTCACTGATTTGCCTTAGAAACTTCCGGCAAGAAGGGGAAACGACCAATCCAGATCAATTGTGACTGGTCGGGGCGGCAAGATTCGAACTTGCGGCCTCACGGTCCCAAACCGTGCGCACTACCAGGCTGTGCTACGCCCCGTTGTTTCATCTGAGAAACAATCTCAAGTGTCGAATTTTACAGGCGAAAACTGCGTTGGTCAAGTCAAACATCGAAAAAACCTTGTAAATATCGGATTATTTCTTCAGCAGCGCGTGCGCGATGGCTTATTTGCTGCTTAATATCGCCTTTAAGTTCACCAAAAGTTCTATTGAACCCTTCCGGAATAAATATCGGGTCGTAGCCGAAACCGTTGGTTCCGCGAGGTTCATTCGCAATTGTGCCGGGACAAATTCCTCGTGCGGTAAAGACAATTTGTCCGTTGCTGTCGGCTATTGACATAATGCAGACAAACCGGGCGTCGCGCGACGCGTTTGGGATCGCCTCAAGTTTGCTCAAAAGCCTGATCATTTTTTCTTCATCGCTCGAGCCTTCGCCCGCAAAACGATTCGAGTGGACGCCGGGAGCACCACCCAAAGCAGATACCTCTAATCCACTATCGTCTGCGAGGCTCCAAATGCCCGCCTGCCTGGCGTAACCCGCGGCCTTAAGTTCGGCATTTTCGCGAAAGGTCGTGCCCGTTTCATCGATCTCGCTAATACCGCCGAAATCGCTAAGATTTTTGAGCTTTATAGGGAAATTTGAGAATAATGACGCAAGTTCGCGAATCTTACCCGCGTTGTGCGTTGCGATGAGTAGCTCGGTTGGTTTGTCAGTTAACATGAGCGGAGCAGGGAGATCGTTGCCTTCCTCCAAGGCTATCGGGGCAAAAGGTTGGCAATATTTATCGTCACTTTGTGTTTATACGGCCACGGATGCCCTCGCCCCCAGCCGGTAAAATTTTGTTGCGTTTTAACTGTGTTTAATTGTATAAATATATTAGCGGATTTCTCCGCTGCTCGCCTATTCTACCGACAATTAAGAGGAATACCCGATCTTGGAAACTGCAGCACCAGATAGCGCCACATCTTCGGCCGCCGCGCCGGTCAAACAAACAAAAGGCAAATCCGCGCCGGTTGCCGACGCTCCGAATTCAAACGACGTGATGTTCGAATTGGGACTCTGGCTTTCGGGGATCGAAACGTTTTTGACTGCCGGAAACCATGCGTTTGTCGATAAGGACCGGCCGAAAGCGATCCACGACTGGACAAAAGAGGTACGATTGACGCACTCGACGCTGCTTTTATGCGCGCAGCTGAATTACCAGCTTTTAAAAAGTCTTGAGGATGAGGAATCGAACGAGGAACGCAAGGGCCCGCAAGCTGACGTAACTGTCAGTGCTTTGAACGAGTTTTCGCTCGTCCTGAAGGACGTAATTCTATTAAGTGAGACGCTGATCCGCGCAGAGCCCTTAAAGTTCGGCATATGGAAAGCATGGAGCAACGTTTTGGCAGAAAAGCTCAAAACGGTACCTGTTGTCGGGCGGTTGATCGGCCTTGCGGAGTCCATAGGCGAAGATCACTTGCCGGACCGCTTAAAGCAGTTGATGGAAGAAGGCAGGATGCCGTTTGCAGACCATTCCGATCTGCGGCTTGTGCTTCCGCGCTTTGGCAAGACGCTGAAATGGCTTACGGTCGTCGGCCGCATGCTCGAAAACGACGAACCTCTAAAGCCCGCACTGCTTATTTTTTCGCGCGTTCATGAACAGACGCGAGAGATGATCGACTACGTCAATAACCGGCTTGCACGTTTCCCGAACGAAGACGCCGAACTTTTCGGCTCGCTTGACGGGGCGTCATATACTGCTTCGCTGGAACTTAGAAAGGTCTACGACCAGGAACTCACCGGCATCGTAGCCGTCAGGCCGTCAGTGTCGATCTATTCGAGAATAGAGACGGCATATTCACTGCTCAATGACAGTTTTCAGCACATCCTCACAGGTTTCGCACGGCTGATGGATCCGAAGGTCCAGATCGCAGATCTTTTTCCGAATTCCACAGTTAAACTTGATCGTTCGCTGGAACTTAGAAAGGAGCTTTGGCTTGTGTTGAAAGCCGTTCAGGAAGCGGAGAAGAGATCGGATGCGGACTCGCGCGGCGCTCTTCAGAGAAAGCTTGGCGAATTCCTGGTCGGTCCCGTGAATTACCTCTTTTCAAAAGACAAGGAATCGGTCGAGCGGTTTGTTGAGGAGATCGGCGTTACTCACGATGAAAAGGACCTGGTCGGCATCCTGCATCGCTTTGCGACATATCTTGAAACGCTTTTTGGTCAGATAAACATGCGTACGGTGCTCGCCGATCATCCATTTGAAGCGCCTAAGAAATAGGAGATGAAAAGTTAAAGGCTTCGTTGATCCGAAACCTTTTTCCTTGTCGCTCTTATTGCGAACGCAGCGTTACAAGCGGCTTGCGGAACAGCACATCAAAGCTTGCCGCGACACCGATCAACATTACCAGAACCGCTGTTATCAAAATGCCGGCAATCACGACGGCGTAGCTGAATTCCCATTCTATATCGAGGATGTAGCGGCTGACGGCGAACGAGAGTGCGGTCGAGAAAACGGCCCCGATCATTCCGGCCAATAATCCTAAAATTCCATATTCGGCAAAAAGGATCTTCACTAGTGTTGCTCGGCTTGCACCGAGAGTTTTCAAAACGGCGTTCTCGTAAATTCGTTGCGATTTGGTCAACGCCACCGAGCCGATCAGGATCAGGATACCGCACAGTATTACAAAACCGCCGACGAACGAGATCGCGAGAACAAAATTGTTAATGATCTTTTGGACGGCCGAAACAATATCCGCAACGTCGAAGATCTGCACGTTGGGAAACCGGTCGAGTATCTCGCGCTGCAGCCGTTGACGGTCGGTTGCCGGAACGTGTTTCAGCGTCGTTGCCGCGAAGCTTTGCGGAGCACTCTCGAGAGTGCCGGGACGAAATACGAACACGAACGCCGTGCGGGTGTTTCTGAGATCGAGCCTACGAATATTTTCGACGCGTGCGGTTATTTTGCGGCCTGAAATGTCGAATGTGATCGAATCGCCGGGCGACACGTCCAATCGCTTCGCCATATCTTCTTCGACGGAAACCTCAGGAACTTCATCGGCATCGTTCGATCGCCACCAGCGACCCGCGATCACAGATTCATTTTCATCAAGATCTTCACGGTATGTGATCGCAAACTCGCGGCCGATCTGGCCCTGCTGTTGACGGACCTCAGGCTTTGCAAAATCGAACGATCTGCCGTTGACAAATGCAATCCGGGCTCGGACTGTGGGCGTAACCTCGGCATCCTCACCCGTGCGCGATTTTATGATCTTAGTAACGTCATCAACCTGGCTTTTTTGGATATCGACCAGAAACAGGCTTGGCAGACGCTGGTTGCGGGTAAAGTCAAATTCGCGAACGAGATTGCCCTGCAGCGATTGGACCGCAAGCACGACAAAACTACCGAGGCCCACCGCAAGCAAAATTGTTCGGGTCTGATTGCCGGGGCGGTAGAGCGAATTGACCGCTTGCGAGAGTGAAAAAATGCGAAATTGTTTTACGCCTTTCAAAAATCGCATCAGCGTCGCTCCGGCAAGGTAAAGCACGGCCGATGTTGCCGCCAATCCGCCAAGAAAAAAAGCTCCGACTTTAAGCGACCCGGCTTGCCATACAGCGATACCTAGAAGACACAAAAGTGAAAAACCGCCAAAGATCCATTTCGAACGATCAAGTTTGGCGAGGCTCGCGTTGTTTTCATCGCGAAGAAGCAATCGCGGTTTTATTCCGCGAATCTGAAGCAGCGGGAGCGCGGAAAAAAGTAATGAGATCAGCACGCCGAGAATGAGCCCTTGAAACGCGGTTCCTGCGCTAACGGAATACGTCATTTTGTCGGGCAGATCAGCGGCAAAACGCCATTCGGCAAGCCACAACGCTCCTTGAGCGAGTGCAACACCGAAAATGCTGCCGATGAGTCCAAGAACGAGTATCTGCAAAAGATAGACGCCAATGACCCGGTTGCCGCTTGCGCCGAGGCATTTCAAGACCGCAACGGTTTTTCGTTTTTGTTCGACAAAAGCGCGGGCGACGTTCCATACGCCAACGCCGCCGAGAACAAGTATCAACAGGCCGGCGAGTGAAAGGTAATTTTCAGTACGAGAGAATTGCTCGCTAAGGTTTTCCTGGGTTTCTCGATACGAGCTAACGGTGAGCGTCGTGCCTTTTAACGCCTCACGAAGCTGGCTTACGAGCTCGGTCGGGTTATCGGTTGTACGGTAGAGAACGCGGCGTCGGATACGGCTGGTCGTGCGCGTGATGCCCGCGTCGTCGAAAGCCTTTTTTGCGACAAAAACCCGTGCTCCGAGACGGAAGCCGCTCGACCCGCCCGGCTCTTCGTCAAACGTCGCACGTATTTGAAAATCCTTTTCACCGATCTTTATCTTGTCGTCGATCTTTAGTTTTAGGTCGTCGAGAAGAACTTGGGCGACGACGGCGCCGTTGTTTTCGAGCAAACCAAAATCGAACGGCTTGCCGTCGGACAGGACAAAATCGCCGACGAGCGGGAATGGCGGCTCAATACCTTTTAGCTCAACGAATTTTACGCTGTCGTTTCCAGCGGCAACGGGACGCGCCATGACCGCAGCGGTTATTGCTTCATTGCGGCCATCGATAATGCCGGAGCGATCG
>DATJGV010000196.1:0-7775 GCA_035494575.1 Pyrinomonadaceae bacterium
CGACGAGGTTAACAACAAATGAACACAGATTAACATAGAATTTCCAAAATTCTTATCCGTGTTTATCTGTGCTAATCTGTGGTTTCATTGTCTTATGCAGGATATCAATCTCCTTGAACACCAGCCTATTGCCTGGACACCAACGCCCGAAGTAATCGAACGCGCCCAACTCACGCGCTTTATGCGTCAGGTCGGCGTCTCGACCTGGGACGAGCTTTACCAATACTCGATCTGCGATGTCGAAAAATTTACCGAAGAAGTCATCAAATTTCTCGATATAAAATTCGACCCTCCATACGGAAAACTACTCGACCTCTCCAACGGCCTCGAATTTCCAAATTGGTTTACACGGAGCGCGGACACTCGTGTCCGCACGGATGCCGCTTCGGCGTCCGAAAAAATGTCAGTCGCAAACATTCCGGTCGGACCGAACGCCTCAGCGACGCCGGCATCATCTCTCGCCGGAGGAACCGGCGATGCGGACAGGAGTGTCCGCGCTCCAGCCGGCCTCAACATCACCGAAATGTGCCTCGACCGTTGGCAAACCGACGAAATGAAAAGCCAGCCGGCAGTGATTTGGGAAGGCGAAGAAGGCATAGATGCTACGTGGACCTACAAAGAACTGCTGGAAGCCGTTGAGGCTCTCGCAGGAGCGTTGCGCTCTCGCGGGTTTGGAAAGGGTGATGCCATTGGCATTCACCTTCCGATGATGGCTGAAACCGTCGCCATTCTACTAGCCATCGGTCGCATCGGCGGTATTGCGGTCCCTGTTTTTTCCGGATATGGCGTAGACGCAATTGCATCCCGACTGAATGCGGTTGGAGCGAAAGCGCTGTTCACCTGCGATGGTTTTCCAAGGCGAGGAAAGCCTTATGACGCATTTTCGGTTGCTGACAAAGCGGCGGCTCATTGCGATTCGTTGCAGGATATATTTACTATTGGGCGACTTGATGTCGATTTTTGGGGAGAATCCGAAAATTGCCTCGTGACTCCGATGTTTCAATTCGGAGCTAAAGGGTACAACGTTCCCGAGGAGGTGCTCGACACAGAACCAACCTCCGCCGAAGACCCGCTCATCATCCTCTACACCTCCGGCACGACCGGCAAGCCCAAAGGCATCGCGCACACGCACGCGAGTTTTCCGATCAAGGCGGCTCAGGACATGGCATTCGGCACGGACGTGGGCCGTGGCACTCGCATCTGCTGGTACACAGACATCGGCTGGATGATGGGTCCATGGCTGATCTACGGAGCGTTAATAAACGGCGCGACGATCTGCATCTACGACGGAGCGCCAGATTATCCCACGCCCGACCGCATGTGGGAATTTTGCGCAAAACACAAAGTCGAGGTTCTCGGCATCTCGCCGACGCTCATCCGCTCACTCGCAGGGAGCGCGGACACTCTTGCCCGGAGCGCGGACACTCCTGCCCGCATGAGTGCGGAGCACGAACGAAGTTTCGGCGGAGGAACCGCCGATGCGGACAGGAGTGTCCGCGCTCCTTTCGAGCGACACGACCTTTCCAGCCTCCGCATTTTCGCCTCGACCGGCGAGCCGTGGAACCCGGCGCCGTGGTGGTGGCTCTTTGAAAAGGTCGGCAACTCGAAGCTCCCGATCATAAACTACTCGGGCGGTACCGAGATCTCGGGCGGCATTCTGATGGGCAACCCGTTGCTGCCGATAAAGCCGTGCTCATTTCCGGCACCGTGTCCCGGCATGGACGTTGACATCCTTGACGAAAACGGCGAACCGGTCGGCCCGAACGAGGTCGGCGAACTCGTGATCAAACAACCCTGGATCGGCATGGCACGCGGCTTTTGGCAGGAAAAGGAACGCTACCTCGAAACCTATTGGCACCGTTTCAAAAACATCTGGGTTCACGGCGACTGGGCAATGCGCGACAGCGACGGCCATTGGTTCATCCTCGGCCGCAGCGACGACACTCTAAAGGTCGCCGGCAAACGCGTCGGTCCCGCCGAAGTCGAAAGTTTGCTCGTCGCGCACCCACTCGTCGCTGAAGCCGCCGTCATCGGCGTCCCCGACGAAGTCAAAGGCACCGCAATGGTCGCTTTCTGTGTTTTAAAAGGGAGCGCGGACACTCCTGTCCGCACGGACGCATCTTCTGCGTCCGACAAAACCTCCGTCGCGAGCCTCTCGGGTGATCAGGAGACAACATCGGGGCCCGCATCATCTTTCGGCGGAGGAACCGCCGATGCGGACAAGAGTGTCCGCGCTCCGCTCGAATCGGAACTTAAATCTCTCGTCGCCCGCGACATGGGCAAACCGCTCGCGCCGTCAAAGGTCCATTTCGTCTCCGCATTACCCAAAACCCGAAACGCCAAAGTGATGCGCCGCGTCATTCGCTCCGCCTACCTCGGCCAAGATGCCGGCGATCTTTCGTCCCTTGAAAACCCGAGCGCGGTTAAAGAAATAGCTCAGGCGAACGACAATTGACGTTGATAAAGATTATGGGACGAGAATTTCTGCTTTTGCTCATTTTCCCGATTGTTAGTTTCGGCTTTACATCGGATTCATTCATTTATCACCCCGGAGTTGAAAGCGTTGTTTTTGAGAAGGATTCGGTTTTTACGGTGTGCCGTTGGAATCGGTATTCCTGTCAGACGGATCAAGCGCGCGTCAAAGTTTCTAGCTTTGTTAAGGACTCGGAAAGTAACAGCCTCACGTATTACTACATTCCTTCGAAAGGACGAATCCTCGGGCAGGGAGCAAATGTGGTTTGGGATTTGTCGGAAGCTTCACCCGGAAAATATTCGCTTACGGTTGGCGTAGGCAATGACGGTATTATAAATGGAAAAACGATAACTAAGACACTTACAGTTAGTGGGTGTCCTGAATGCGACCCGCCGCGTTTTTGCCCTTCCCTTTCGATCTTAGGTCCAAAAGGGACCATAAGACCTGACGATGCATTTATCGTCCGCGCTAAGGTTGAGGGCATTGATAAGTCGGAAATCACGTACCACTGGACTATTTCGTCGGGAGTCATCGCTGCTGGTCAAAATGCGGATCAAATTCTGATTCGAACGGCCCACGAAAATGTGACTAGCCCGATTGAAGTCAACGTCGAGATTGGTGGTACTGATCCCAATTCCAACTGCGTGACCGTGGTCTCGGAAGGTTTTCCGATAACGAAATAAGAGGCATGCAAATCTACACCATTGGCCATGGACGCCATCCGTTTGCGGATTTTCTCGGACTGCTGCAAAGGCACGATATTAAATTCCTTTGCGATGTGCGCACCGTTGCCCGGTCGCGGTGGCCGCAGTTTAACGGACTCGTGCTGGCGGAACTGCTTCGCGAAAACGGAATCGGCTACGAGCATCTGCCGGAGTGCGGCGGACGCAAAAAGCCGGTTCCGGAGGAGCTCGCAAGCGGCGTGGATCGCATTATAGAGATCGCTTCCGACGTGCAAACCGTGATCATGTGTTCCGAGTCAAAGCCGCTCACGGACCATAAGATCCCGCGTGCTAACTGCCACCGCGTCGGCTTGCTCTCGCCGCTTCTGAAGGCCCGAGGTGTCAGAGTCACTCACATCCTGCCAAACGGCGAAACGCTCGAAACAAACGAGGCGGTGCTCGGTTCGATCTGGTGATCCCAGCCGCCGCGTTGCATAAATAAAACGTTTACCGATCATCGCAACACATGGTATAATTTGCGTTGCCCGACCGATCGGTACGGGCTGTTTTAAGGTTCGGAAGAACCACATTTCGAGCTTGAAAAAAAGTTTTTGAAAAATGGCGAAACAGATAGACAAATTCACCGCAAGGCTAATAAACACAGCAGTTTGCATGTCCCAAGCGCTGTTGGGACACTCGTGGGACAGTCTGGGACGCCGCGTCAACCGATGAAAAGCAACCGCAACCATAAACCATTGAATAAACAGGCGCTTGCCGCCGCGTGCGGGCAGTTGACGCGGGTTGACGCGTCCCTCGCTCAGGTACATAGGACGCACGGCACACCGCCGCTTTGGGACAGGCCGCAGGGGTTCGCGACGCTGCTTTACATCATCCTTGAACAGCAGGTTTCGCTCGCGTCGGCCCGGGCGTGTTTCGATAAATTGACCAACGCGATCGGAGCGGTCGAACCGCAAAACCTTTTAAAACTCGACGACGCCCAGCTAAAAACCATCGGTTTCAGCCGGCAAAAAACCGCGTATGCGCGACACCTGGCCGAAGCCGTGCTGGAAAAAAGGATCGATCTCGAAAATCTTCCAAGTTTGCCCGATGCCGAAGTAAAAAGCGAACTCACAAAACTAAAGGGCATTGGCGACTGGACTTCTGATATTTACCTGCTGATGGCGATGCTGCGGCCGGACATAATGCCAAAAGGCGACCTTGCACTGCACGCCGCGTGGCAAAAATTGACCAATTCGCCGCACCGACCCCGATCCGAAGAATTCCTGGTCATAGCAGAACGTTGGAAGCCTTTCAGGTCCGCAGCGGCGCGGCTGCTGTGGCACTATTACCTGTCCGAATTGCGGAAGCCCGCGGTGCAGAAACCCGCACGCAGTAAGGGCGAAATATGATCGCGAACGTTTTGCCTTGCTAACGCACGGGCTTCTGCATTACCTTGATTCCGATGACCAAGATTCTCGACGTAGGCTGCGGAGCCAATAAAACAGAGGGTGCGATCGGCCTCGACAACAACCCGCGCACGGCCGCTGATGTGATTCACGATCTCGGCGATCTGCCGTACCCGTTTGCGGACAACGAGTTCGACCTGATCGTCTCGAACCATGTCGTCGAGCACGTACCGGACGTTATGGCGTTTATTACTGAGCTTTACCGCATCACCCGCGACGGCGGCCGCATTCGCCTGCTGACGCCGCATTACACAAATCCAGATTGGGCGAACGACCCGACGCACCGCAATCATCTGAATTCCTATTCGTTCAACACTTTCATGCCCGACCGGCAAGTGTTCGATTTTTACACCGACGTACGGCTAAGACCGGTCAGGACCTATGTTTCGCTTGCGAATCTGTGGCGTGCGATTGGTATCGAATTTTTGGTCAATCTCGACCAGAAAAATTACAAGCTGCGTTTTTTACGAAAATTTTGGGAACATTATCTGAGCTTTATTTTTCGCGGAAAGGAGTTGCAGTTCGAGTTTGAAGTGGTTAAAAACAGCAGACAACCGCAGTCGGCAGACGGCAGTTAAGACCCGCCTGCCAGCCGCAACTGCGTTCCGCCAACTATTTATTTATCAGCCAACTATTTACCGCCGCCGCATCATCTTTTATCGTTAAGACTCTCCTGATTGATCTAGTTAAGGATATCCGAATGAAACACAAGATTTTTGCCCTGTTCACGGCCTCACTGATGATTTTTAACCTTGCCGGTTTTGCGCTTGCCGATACAAAAAGAGGCAAGGCTAAAAAGGCGCAGGTCAATCCGCTGGTTGCACTGCTGCCGGCGTCTGACGCTGTAATTTCGCTCGACGCGAGGCGGTTTTTCGCCGACGGGTTGCCGCGCGTTTTGGCTTCAAATCAGCCGATGCTCGCCGAGGTCATGGCAAAACTCGACGAGATGAAAACCAAAACCGGATTCGACCTGCGACAGTTCGATCAGGTCGCTGTCGGCCTTGCGGCAAAGCAGGTTTCCGCAAAGGAAATAGATTTCGATCCGGTTGTGATCGCACGCGGGAATTACCCGGCCGGAGCTCTTCTTTCCGTAGCAAAACTTGCGTCGAACGGAACCTATCGCGAAGAAAAGGTCGGCGCCCGCTCGATATATGTTTTCTCGGCCAGGGACCTGGTTCAAAAAAACGCGTCAAAGGCCGGGAATTCCAAGCTGGGCGCAATGATCGAACGGGCTTTGAACGGCTTCTCGAACGAGGTCGCCATCACCTCGCTCGATGCAAATACCGTTGCGGTCGGGTCGCTGCTGCGGGTTCGCCAGACGGTCGAAGCCAAAACCCGAGTCGGCATTGACCTGACAAATTTACTGGCTCGTAAACCGGCTGCCATTTTGACCTTCGCCGCGAAAACGCCGGATGGAATGTCAAAATTCCTGCCGCTCGACAACGACGAATTGGGTAAAAATCTTGACTCGATCCGCTACCTTTCCGGTTCGATGGATATGACGAACAACGCGGCGGTCGTAAACTTTATGGCGAGAACGGTCCGGGCTGATCAGGCCGCGGAACTGCTTCAAACCCTTTCGGGTTTACAGCTCGTCGGCAAGGCATTTCTAGGAGGTGCAAAGGGTGCAGATAAACAGGTCTATGCGCGGATGATCGACAATGTAAGATTTGCTCAAACCGGTAACGAGGTAACGCTCGATCTGTCGGTGCCGCAAAGCGATATTGATATTCTGGTTGGGCAGATCAAATAAGTCTTTTTCCTGTAAACTAATTAGCTAAATTGTAATAACTAATATCTTCGGCGGCGGTAATGTTCCCGCCGTTTCTCTTTGGCAAATTGTTCGAGATCGCGGTTGAACGAACCGGTTTCGTCAAATAACGGAAATAGCTGCAGTTCCTTCGATAAATATGCGGCTCGGAGTTCAACGGGCCGTGAGCCCGCGCGGTTTATCACCTTCACATGCGTCCCGCGAACTTCGCCTATCCATTGCGCAAATTCTCCGGCGCGGCCGACCGTTGCGGACAGCAGCAGCAGCCTGATGCGCGGCGGCGTCAAGATAATGGTTTCCTCCCACACGTGGCCACGGTCCTCATCTGCAAGATAATGAGCCTCGTCGATGATCACAAAATCGGTCCGCACCTGTTCGCTCTGTCTCAGGGCATCAAAAAGCTGATTTCTGAATATCTCGGTCGTACCGACTATAAGCGGAACCTCAGTGTTTTCCTTGCGATCGCCCGTCAGGATGCCGACATTTTCCTCGCCGAATTCGAGCGAAAATTCCGTGTATTTCGAATTCGTCAACGCCTTCAGCGGTGTCGTGTACCAAGCCCGTTTTCCCTGGCCTAAGATCCGGCGGATCTCTTCGCGTGCGATCCATGTCTTACCGCTGCCGGTCGGCGCGGTCACAAGAACATCCTGAGTTTCGATCGCCCTCAGCGCCTCAAGCTGGAAATCGTCCGGCACGAACGGCCTCTCGTCAGGAACGCCAATTCCTGCAAGCAAATGCTTTACCGCCTCGATCTGCTGCGGGGTTTGCTTGACGGGACGACGTTCTGCGGAACTTTCGCCCGCAAGATCGCGTTTATATCTTCGTTCTTCGCGAAAACGGTTGTCAGAACGCCGTTTGGCGGGACGTTTCTTTTCGTAGGGCTTTCGCGAGCGTGCCATAAAGCCAATGTTAAACGTTAAACACTGTAAAGTCTAATACTTCCAATTACCGCAGCGGAGTGTTAAAATGTCTGATTTACATCGCAACTATATTGCGGTGTAAAGCGTCTAAAAATGACGGCAAGCGGTATTAGCTAAATATTTTTAAGACGGTTTTATATTCGATATGTTCGAGCAGTCATTATTTAATCAGGTACCGGCTGAAATACCGGTTTCGCACGAAGGCGACCTGTTCAACAATTACGAGATTCGTAATTGGAACTATTCGCCGCGCCTTTATAAGATAATTGCCGCATCGGCGGCCGTAAATTTGCTTGCTCTGCTTGTAGTCGCTCAGACTTCCCTTTTGACGATGAAAGGCTGCGACAGCCCATTCGTCGGAAAGGTCTGCCAGGTGCTCGACACGGTTTATGTCAGCAGCCTTTTGTTCGGCACCGACCGCGAATACGTCGATCAGGCATATCAAAAAACGGAACTGGCGGACGCGGACGTAACGTTTGTCGA
>DATJGV010000197.1:0-12830 GCA_035494575.1 Pyrinomonadaceae bacterium
GAAAGCTCGATCGCCCATTCGCGCAATTTTTTCGACGGCACGATCTGGCGCGGCTTTCTGCCGGAAAGAAAATAGAGAGCCCACGCCGCATCATGTTTTTCTGCGTGCTCAAAATAGAACCTCATCGCATCGACCTTTTCATTGGTCTTGTTGGTCTGGTCGAGCTCGACGTAAAGTTCCGTAAAAAGCTTCATCATTATTAACTTTGCCCGCAAACGCGAATTAAACGAATAGAAATTCAAATCCGCTTTTATTCGCGTATTTTCGCGTCATTCGCGGGCAAAACTCTCATTCGTTTTCCTCATCCGACATTTCGACATCGTCGCCGACGAACTGCGTTTTCAACGGCACAGCATTTGTGCCGTTTTCGTTTAGCCACCTGACGACTTCCGGCGCAAATCCGTGTGTTACGTAAACCGTTTCGGCTTCGCTTTCTCGGATCGCCGTCATTAATTCCGGCCAGTCGGCGTGGTCGGACAGAACAAATCCACGATCGATGGCGCGCTGCCGCCTCGCACCGCGAACCATCATCCAGCCCGATGCAAAACCGGTTGAATGGCTCCCGAATCTTCTCAGCCAGGTCGAACCTTGCGCCGACGGCGGAGCGACGACCAGCGAACCGATAAAATCCTTCTTATTTTTGACCTCGCCAGCGTAAATTGTTTCCGGCAGATCGACGCCGGCGGTGCGATAGACGCTGTTGAGATGTTCGACTGAGCCGTGCGTGTAGATCGGGCCGACCGTGCTGTCGATGCCGTTAAGGATCCGCTGCGATTTGCCAAGCGCGTATGCAAACAGAACCGACGCTTTTTCGCGTTCCCGGTTTCGGCGCCACCAGCCATTTATCTCTCCGAAAACCTGAGGCGTCGGCGGCCAGCGATAGATCGGCAGCCCGAACGTCGCTTCGGTAATAAAATGCTGACACTTGACAGGTTCAAACGGCGTGCAAGTCGCATCCGGCGTCAGTTTGTAATCGCCCGAAATAACCCACACTTCACCTTTGTATTCGACGCGAACCTGCGCCGAGCCGAGAATGTGTCCCGCCGGATGAAACGAAACCTTCACTCCGTTTAGGTCGAGCTCTTCACCGTATTTTAGTGTCGAAATTTTCGCGTCCGGGTCGAGTCGAACTCGCGCGAGGCCCTCGCCTTCTTTGGTTACGAGATAGCTGCGACTGCCGCGATAAGCGTGGTCTGCGTGGGCATGCGTGACGACCGCACGAGCGACGGGCCGCCACGGATCGACATAAAAATCTCCGCGGGCGCAGTAAAGGCCGCTCTTTGTAAGAGCCATCAGGCCGCCTTTTCTCATTTTATTATTTTACACAATCGCGCGGTCGGGTTCTAAGATTTTTCGCATACTGCGACGATTAACCGAATAGGCTCATTGGTTTACGCAGATATGATATCCTAACGTAATGGCCGAAACGGAAGAAGAAAAAAAGATAAGATCCGAGGTCGAGAAACTCGAGAAAGACGAGGACGTTCGCCGGGAGCTTGAGCACACTGCCGGCGAAAAACCCGACGACAAGCGCCCCAAGGTTCCAGCCAAACACAAACTCGAAATCGGAACGTACACGATTTTGCTTATCGCGCTCGGCGCGTTTTACTACCTCCTTCGGTTCGGATATTTCGATTTCGCGGCCCGGTATGCGGCCACGGTGCAGCGTTTTACGCTCGGCTTGATGGCGATAGCCCTTGTGCTGATCGTTATGCGAATCGCTCGCGTGATGCTGATCCAACCACTCGAAAGCAACGTCGCGCGCTATAACCTCAATCGGGTTATAACGCTGATCACGGCGGTCAGCATTTTCCTGATCGCGCTGTCGGTTTTATTCGCGAGCTGGTACACGGCGTTCGTCTCATTCGGTTTGATCTCGCTCGTTCTTGGTTTCGCTCTGCAAGCGCCTATCACAAGTTTCATCGGCTGGATCTATATTCTGGCGAAAGTGCCTTACCAGGTTGGCGACCGCATAAAGATCGACGATGCCACCGGCGATGTTATCGACGTAAGCTACACGGACACAACACTTTGGGAGTTCGGCGGGGTTCTCTCGACCGATCATCCGAGCGGCCGTATTATCAGATTTCCCAATTCAAAGGTTTTGAATTCGATCATATACAACTATTCGTGGCCGCTTTTTCCTTATGTCTGGAGTGAGATCAAATTTCAGATCGCCTATCAAAGCGATCTCGAATTCGTCGCGAAGGTGATGCGAGAAACCGCCGCCGAAGAGATCGGCGAGGCGATGATGGAACACGTTCGGACCTATCGCGAGCTCCTCGCGCAAACGCCGGTTGATGAACTCGAGGTCAAAGAATATCCGGCAGTCGTTTTCCGAGTAAATGAAAATACGTGGCTCGAAGCGATAATTCGCTATCTGGTCGAGCCGCGACGCTCAGGCCAGGTGAAAACGCGTTTGATCAAGAAAATGCTGAAAAACCTCAACGCCGAACCTGAACGCGTGATGTTTCCGAAGGCGGATGCGCGGTAAGTCGGCACCACCTGCGGTAGCGGGTTTTAAGGCGGCCGATGAACCCTTTGATATAAAGGAGGTTTTGGGCTTTCTGCCACCGCAGGCAGGATCGATGAAGCGTTTCACACACAGCACATCTTTTTAAATGTGGAACGTTCCACATTTAAATTATTGAGTGCGCTTTTTATTTCCTCTCGCCGTGAAATTCCAATAAAACTTCGCTTCCGCGATATAAATAGAGTTTGTTTCCGCGAATCTCATACCGGTTAGCATCTTGCAAACCGCTGAGCATTCCGCCTTCGACGTTCATCCGCTGGTCCTCGATGCAGGCCCGCATCGTATGGATAATGTCAAAAATTCTCAGCCTGCTGCCGTTCACCGTATAGCTGCCGCCAAATGCATTGCAGCTTGTGTTACCGCCCGCGCTTTTCTTTGCCGCATCGAATGAGATGAATGCCGTTTCGCGTACCTTCGGGATCTGGCTTCCCTTGATCTCATCGAGAACCCATCTCTTATCCTCAAGACGGCCGTTACGCGGCCCGTCGTTGTCATCCGTACGGTCGGACGATTTGAACTGCGCCACGATCCGTCGTCCGCGGAAAAGCTTCAGCACTCGGCCGTTCGCTTGATAACTTGTAACGCGTTCGAGCGTTCGAAGCAATTCGTTTTCGAGTTGCATCACGCCTCGATCGGTACACGCCATGCGCGTTGAGCCTATACCCGAAAAATCGATCGAGTTGCGGTTCGCGGTCACCGACCCGAATATACGGTTACACCCAGCATTGCCGGTAAGTCTTTTGTTATCAGTGTTTACTTCAATAAAAGCCCTGGTGTTCCGGACTGGTTGTCCGTTCAGGTGGGTCAAGTTCCATTGTTCGCCATTCAGACGATTTACCTGCGCCGCTGCCGACAGGCTAAAAATTCCGATAACGGCGATGATCAGAATAGTGATGTTTGTAAGGAGTTTTTTCATTTGTGTTTCCCTCTGTTCGAAGTTCATAGAAATATTGGCCCAAATTTGCCGGCCACTTACAGGAACGAAGACAGAGTGAGATTCTTGCAAATTTCGAGCCCTTCTAAGATTCTGTCATCTTTTTCCTCATCACATTCAACAACGCAGCACAAACAAACGCACCCAACGCGGCAAAGGCGACGCCGTAGAACGCTACGGTATAATCTCCGCCGGCGCGGTCCGCGAGAATTCCGGTTACACGGCCGCCGATTGCCGCGCCGATAATTTCGAGCATGACGATCGTACCGAGAATTTTGCCGTATTCGCGGCGTCCAAAATAATCAGCCGCGAGCCGCTGCAGCAGAACAAAGGTCCCGCCGTAACCAAGCCCGAACGGCAGCAGGAATACGAGGGCAGTCCACGCTGAAAGGTCAAACAGCACAAGCGTTGCCGCAAACATCAGCAGGCAAAACAGGAACAACACTTTGGTCGACGAAAACCGGTCGCTAATGACGCCGGATAAAAACTTGCCCCCGACGCTTGCCGCGAAAAACGCAGACTGCGCCCACGAGGCCATCGTCAGCGAAACGCCGATCTTTGGCGATTGCAGATAAAGAATAAACTGCTGGCTTGTGACAAAGATCGGATAGAACACCAACGCCGCGCACAACCCAAAGACCCAGAAGATCGGGGTTCTGATCGCCTCGGTCAATGTGAATCCGTCTTCGACAACCGCTTCGTCGTTTCTCGCTTCCCTGTCTTTCACAAAAAAGACGATCGCGGGCAGCAACAGCAGCCAGACGAGCAAACTGATCAGAAGCATCGCGGTCCGCCAGCCATAAGCGTTGATAAGCGGTGTTGCGACAAATGGAATTGTCACACCGCCCAAACTCGTTCCGGTAAGCAAGATGCCGAGCGCGGTACCTCGATTTTTATCGAACCAGTTTGAAACCAGAACGACGCTCGGTGTGACGCCGACAAATCCCAGCGAGGCTCCCATCAGAAAACGCGAAAAATAAATGGTTTCGACCGTCGTCGCTTCGGCGTGTAGCACCAGGCCGACACCAAGCGCTATGCTGCCTAGAATCATCAGAAACTTTAAACTGATCCGCGTCAGCAGCCATCCGCCGAGCATCGAAAACACGCCGGACATAAAAAAAGTAATATTGGCGCAGTTTGAAATGAACGTCTGAGCATGCGCGGCCTCGATCGCCCCGCGCGCGATGAGGTCGTCCTGGATGCCTTTGTAAAACACCGGGATACCGCCTATCGACAACCCATTGCTGACGATCAGGCCGAATGTCGCAACGGCCACAATAAGCCACGAGCGGTTAGTGTTGATTTGAGTCATTGGAATTGGCTTTGGTTTTAGGTCTTAGGTTTTTGGCCTCGGAATAGCGGATCTCAGCCAATTGTCGTGCACATGGAACAAAGACCGAAGACCAAAAACCCAAAACCTATTCTTGCATTATGTAGTATAATCTTTTGCGGAACTCTTCCCTCGGTAATATTTAACAACTAAACAAGTTATTTTAGCATCAATTTCCCGGCTGAGTTTTCGCCAAAGGAGAAGGTATGTATTTCAAATCAAAGCTGTTTCGCGCCATTTCCGTTTCGTCGCTTATCATTTCGCTTTCGGCGTTCACATTTGCTGACACCATCCGTCTGAAGGACGGCGGCATCATCAAAGGGCAGATCGTCAGCTTTGACAACGGCACTTTTATCGTGGCATTTGGCGAAGGCCCGCGTCGCCGTCAAATGACATTCACGGCGGCGGAAATCGAATCGATCCAGTTCGATTCCCGGCAAATAGCCGATAGCTCTGCACAGTATTCGCGACCGGTTTCGAACACTTCGCAGCGTACAGATACAGACACACCGCGAAAAGCTCCGACCGTTCGCGTAACTGACAACCTGCCGAGATCACAGCCTGCGCAGACGGCCAAGATAACCGTTCCCGAACCGCAAAAACCGGCTCCGCAGCCTACGCAGACGACACAAACAACGTCATCCGACGATGACACCGTCAGCACCCCGGCCGAACAACCCGCAGTAACGACAACGACGGCGTCCAAGCCGGCTTCATCGGCGACGAAACCCGTCGCGATCAACGTCAAGGTTCTTGGCGACAACACGAACAACGGCTGGACCAACAGCGGCTGGGTCGTCCGCAAGGGCCAGAAAATTCACATCACGGCCGACGGCGAGATCTCGCTTGGCGGAGGCAACAAAACGTCGGCATCCGGATCCTACACCATAAATGATGATTCGAAACTGATGAAAAGCGTGCCGACCGGAGCGTTGATCGCCGTTATCGGCGACGACAACAACGACTTTATCTACGTTGGCTCAGAGCGTGAATTTACCGCGACTCGCGACGGCGCTCTGTTCCTCGGCGTCAACGAGGGCAACCTTAACGACAACAGCGGTACGTTTGACGTGAAGATAGAGATCAGCCAGTAGCTGGGGGCGGACACTCTTGTCCGCATGCGTCGGCACGACGCAAGAACGCCGTAGGTAACCCTTCAATTTCGAGAGGCGGCGATGTCCCTTTCGCACTTCGTGCGCGGAACGCAGGCGAACAGGAGTGTCTGCGCTCCTTCGTTCTTGCTTAAATCCAACCAAAGGCGGACAATTTGTATCTAAACATTAGTTTCTTTAAGGAAAACTACTATGAGATCTGTCCGTATTCCTCTCGTGTTGCTCGCCGCAACAGCCTTTTTATTGTGTGTTCTTCAATTTACGGCGCTTGCCCAATCAAGGCCGCAGCGGCCTGAGCCGACGACCGGCAATCAGAAAAAGAACCGCCGACCGACCGAAGAAGAGCTGAAAAAGGCCGAGGAAGAAAAGAAGCGCGCCGAAGCCGAAAAGAACGCCATCGAGGAACCCGGGGTTGAAAAGGTACAAACGAATATCGTCAACATCGACGCGGTCGTTTATAACAAAAAAAGCGGGCAGATCATCACCGGACTTAAGAAGGAAAATTTTGCGGTTTTTGAGGACGGCGTAAAACAGCCCATTTCCGAATTTTCAACGCCTGACTCACCCATCACCGTCACGCTCGTCGTCGAATACAGCAAATGGACCGAGCTTTTCGGTTCCGCCGCCGGAGGTTATTTCGAACCGGGAACCTACGAAGTGATTCGTCCCGTTGCGCAGTTTCTTACGAAATTCATCAAGCCGCCAAACGATTATGCCTCGGTCATAGCATTCGATATCCGTCCGACGCCTATTACGGACTTTACGAACGACCCGAACCGCATTCGCCAGACGATCGACATACTGCTGCGAAACCAGCCGGCGTTCCGGGAAAACAATCTTTTCGATTCGTTGAAGTTTGCCCTTGTCGGCGGCAAAGGGGATTCGGTCGTGCTCGAAGACTCAAAAGAACATACCGCCGAATACGGCGGCATGGTCGATGTCAAAGCCAAGCGCCGGGCGATCATTCTTGTCGCATCCGGCATCGATACATTCAGCAAGATCAACTACGGCGACATTCGAAAGATCATTCAGGAATCGGGCATTCCTATCTATATCATCAGCACGGGCAATCTGTTCTACAAAAAATACGAACCGTACCTGGGCCCGACCGATTCGCTGACTGGCGTTCCGGGCCGACTAACGTTTTTGCAGGCGCAAAATACGATGAACACGTTCGCCAAGGAATCGGGCGGAATGCATTTCGCGATGACGTTCGAAAGCGAGATCCCGGCCTATTTGAACACGATCAACGGCCTGCTTCGCAGCCAGTACAACCTTGCGTACGATCTGACGACGCCGCACCAGGCAGGCAAGAAATACAAGCTTGACGTAAAGGTCGATGTTGACGGCGACGGTAACTACGACGACAAGGCTTACGTCGTGCAGCATCGGCCCTTCTACATTCCGCCGGGCGACGGTGACGATAAAAAGAAGAAATAAGAATGGAGTGAAACTATGTTTTCGTTTTCGCTGATATTCCCTTTCTCGCTATCGGTGGAGTTACTCAAATATTTCGATGCTCTGCTGCAAAACTCGTCGACTGCGGCAGATGCAGTTTCATCGTCACTCGACGTCGAAGACGGAGACGGAAGTGACGCAGATGACGACGACTCGGACGATGAAGATTCTGACAGCGATGACGATAATTCGGATAAGCCGAACCCTTAGACTAGATTTATAGGACGATTTCGTACATCGATACCGGAAGTTTCTTATTGGAACGGCCGGTATTTTCTGTTAAGCTTACCGATTGCATTTAATGAGCAGACGAATCATAGACAGTTATAAGAAAAAGCTCGCGACCGAAGATGGTTTTACGCTGAAACGCGGCGCCGGCTTACGCATCGCGCTTTGCTATCCCAACACGCACGCCATCGGCATGGCAAATCTTGGCCTGCACACCATGTATGAGTTGTTCAATAAGATCCCCGATGTGCAATGCGAACGCGTTTTTCTGCCGGATGCGGACGATCTGAAGGAGTACGAGCGGTCGCGCACGCCGCTGCTGTCGCTTGAAACTCAGACGCCGGTGCGGGATTTTGACGTAGTTGCGTTCTCGATCTCGTTCGAAACCGATTATCTGAATATGGCCCGGATGCTGCAGCTTTCGGGAATTCCGGTCTGGTCGAAAGACAGAAACCATTTTCATCCGCTAGTTGTGATGGGCGGAGCAGCGTCGTTCTTAAATCCGGAGCCGATCGCCGATTTTACCGACGTTATCGCCGTCGGCGAGGGAGAGATACTTGCGTTCCAGCTTGTCGATGCCATCGTCGAAAACGAATCGAAAGAGGATATCCTGCTCAGCCTTGCGCGTATCGGTCGAGGGTTTTACGTGCCGTCTTTGTACGATGTGATCTACAACGACGACGGAACGATCTTCGATTACCTGCCGAATGCCAGCGATGTGCCGCGACGCGTAGGACGTGCGTTGGCGGCTGTAAATCCGAAGGAAGGCACGCTGCGGCGGGCGCTGAAACGCGGTGAAAATGAGCTTGCCGAATTTCTGAAAAACCAGGACATTTTTTGCCCCTCGACGTCCGTCTGGTCACCGGAGGCCGAAATGGGCGACAGATTGCTGGTCGAGATTTCGCGCGGGTGCTCGCAGGGCTGCCGTTTTTGTTGGGCAGGTTATAACTATTATCCGCCGCGTGTCGTTCCGGCGAAAGACATTTTGGCAAAGGCCCGCGAATGGCGTGCGAAAACGAATAAGATCGGCCTGGTTTCGACGGCTGTTTGCGATCATCCGGAGATTTCGACGATATTACGAGAGCTCCGTGCGATGGATTATCGCATTTCGGTTTCCAGCCTGCGGCTCGACCAGATATCGGACGAGTTGCTGGACGCACTTGTCGAATCCAGGGATCAGCAGATAGCCGTCGCGCCCGAAACCGGTTCCGACAGGCTCCGACGCGTGATAAACAAGAATCTGACGAACGACGAGATCGTTGACATCTGCGGCGCGGTTTTCGACCGTGGGATGCTGACCATCAAGCTTTATATGATGGTTGGATTACCGACCGAGACGCAGGAAGACCTCGATGAAATATTCGTTCTTGTCGAGCGCATCAAAGATCGAATGCTCCAATCCGGAAGGAAATTTGGCCGAGCCGGTAAGATAATCCCATCGCTGAACGGGTTTGTGCCTAAACCGAATACACCGCTGCAGTGGGACGGCATCTGTGATGAAAAGGAATTAAAACGCCGGATAAAATATGTCTGCAAAGGCCTTTCGCGAATTCCGAACGTCGATGTGCGTTTCATGTCCGCGCGCATCGCACACGAACAGGCGTTGTTCTCATCGGGCGACAGAACGGTCGCAAAAATCATCGACCGCGCCGCATCGTTAGGCGGCGATATCGATCGCGCGTTGCGTGAAACCGGCGTCGATGCCGCGTTTCACACTTCGCGAAACCGCGAATACGATGAATTCCTGCCGTGGTCGATCATCGATACTGGACTCTCGTACGAATTTCTCAGATCGGAGCACGAAAAATCGCAGGCTTCGCTTTCGAGCCTGCCCTGCCCGGCGGTCGAAAAGTGTACGACGTGCGGCGTTTGCCCGTCGACATGGCTTGCCGACGCACCCGAAAATCTCATACAAATACAGCCGCTCAAAGTTCGTGAAGCTTTGGCGGCCGTCTGATAGATCCTAAAACTCGGTCTCAGTTTTCCTTCATTAAATATCCTGCCGGCTTAGCAGTATAGTCGAAGTTGTAGGTGTAGTTGTATAGTCCGAACGGCAGCAATCCGACTTGTTTCGAATAAACGACATGGGCCTGGACGACATTGCCGACAGGCTTGACCTCCAGCACAGCATCCGCCGGGACACCGTTGTCAGCAGCGGCTCTCTTTATTCTTGCCGTGATCGACTCAACCGGCTTTACACTTGGCGGCAAAGCCATACCATTGACAACTGCGGTCTGCATTTCCTGTTTGAAATTTTCACCGTCGTACGCAACCGGTACATAGTTAAAACCGGCGTGGGCCGCGATCAGCAGCACGGCGATGACCATCAACGCTTTCATGCCGGCGCTCCCGCGTTCGGACGTGCGATTTTTTTCGAGTCTTTTCATAGTTGGTAAACTCCTCAACTAAATAGATGTCCCGTTGATCGATTATTGCGATATGGTTCTAAGGACTTGCTCAATAGCGGAGATCGGAATCTGGTTGCCCGGAACGATCACCGGTTTTCCGATTCCCTCTAACAAGATCCATTGAGGCTGTCGGCCGACGACCTTTTTGTCGAACTGAAAGGCCTCAACGATCTTCTGCGGGTCGATGCTGTCGATCGCTGGAAGCGGTCCGGCCATGCGCACAACATCGCACAACAATTTTAATTCATGTTGGTCAAGAATATCAAGCTTTTTAGAAAGATTTGCGGCAAACAAAATTCCCCAGCCGACAGCCTCGCCGTGCTTAAAATAGCGGTAATTGGTTACTTTTTCGAGCGCATGGGCGAGGGTGTGGCCGAAATTGAGAATTTTTCTTGATTTGGGATCGGTGCGGGCAACGTCTTCGGTTTCGTCACCCGCGACTATAGATGCCTTGAAGGCGATCTGTTGTCTTATCAGTTCGGAAAACTCTTCATCGTCTAAATGGTTACTTCTTAGGACTTTAGCGGTTTTATCGAATAATTTCGGGCCGGCGATTGCGGCCTGCTTAACGGCCTCGCAAAACCCCGCGGTCATTTCCCTTTTCGGCAGCGTGCGAAGCGTTTCGACATCGACAAAAACGCCGGACGGGCGATGAAAGGCTCCGACAAGATTCTTGCCAAAAGACGAATTTACGCCGGTTTTACCACCGACGGACGAATCTATCATCGACAGCAGCGTCGTCGGAACCTGTAAAAACCGGATCCCGCGCAGGTAGATCGCGGCCGCAAAACCAGTGAGATCGCCGACAACGCCGCCGCCTAATGCAAGAACTGCGTCGGTTCGCGTCAATTTTGACTCGCTAAAGAAAGCAAGGGCCGTCTCGAGTGATCGGAGATTCTTGAACCGCTCGCCATCGCCCATTAGCCAGATCGAGGTTTCAAATCCGGCTCGCTTCAGGCTTTTTTCAACTGGCCCCCCGTAAAGCTCAAAGACCTTTTTATTGGAAATGATCGCGACTTTGCGCGCGGAACCGCCCAGAACTGACATTACTGATCGGCCGATGCCGTCAAACAAATCGCTGCCGATCTCGACCGTGTAATGCGAAGCGGCTTCACGGTGATCGACGCGAACAGTCCGCGCACCCTGTTTCACGTGTTTTTTCATCACACTGCGAGAGTATTTTAGATAGAATTTTTTTTCAAATCATGCAGGACTGAGGGCATAATTAAAGCAGGTGAAGCAACGTGGAAGCGTACCGCACCTGCCAATTTGCGATAACCGTCCTCACCCCGGCTATCGCATAAAACGGTTGAAATGTGATCATTTCAATGTACGTTATCATACATTAAACCTCGGCGTGTCTGCAAGGTTAATGTCGGGTTCCCGTCAGACGCGTGACGACGGGCTATCTCCAAAGCGTCTAGTACACAAGATTTACGGTTTGGCTGATCTCGGAGGGAAATTGCCGCGTCGAGATTATAAAGCCGTGGCTATTGTCGCGTTCGTCCATGAACGCTTCGAGTTTTTCGAAAAGATTCTTCGCATCGCCGTTTGCATCAAATCGCGGTTCGATCACGGCCAGCCGCTTCAGCGATTCATACAAATGTCCCCGGCCGATGCCGAAATCGCCTAACTCGTCGTCTATGATCAATCGTATCTCGGCCTGTTCCTCGGTAAAAAACGAAAGCAGCGAAGCCGCAAGGCTGACGCCTGATTCGAACCGTTCAGATTCGACGAACGTTTTTCCTCGCTGTTCAACCTCGATCTTTTCGCGAAGTGTCAGCTTTGCGGCGCTCTCGCTGGGGACTCGCGTGTCGAAAAAAATCGTGATGCGTTTGTCGTCCTCGGCTGAAAATTCGCGAACGATCAGCTGCCGGGCACGGGCCGTCGCCTTCCAGTCGATGCGGCGCAGGTCGTCATTCGGCTGATAATCGCGCAATGCAAGCAGGTCCTGGCCGAGGCCGCGTTTGTTCGCAACGAGCTTTCCGGCATCGAGCGGCAGATTTTCCAGTTCGTGGCTGATCTCGGCAAGTTTCGGAAACACGATCAGCTCTGTCTCGCGTGCAGGCAGGCGGCGGCGGTGACGGAAAAATCCGAACGGGAACCGTGTCGAAAGCTCAAAATCGCGGATCAAAAATCTGCCGCGCCGTTCGAAAATATGATTCGTCTTGTCCTCGGCAAAGCTGTTCCGCGACACAAAAACAAAATAATTGAGCGTCCTTCGGACGATCGGCGGTCGTGCAAACCTTTCCGCAAACCATTTTCCGAGAATTTTTTCGAGATCGGCAGCGACAGCAGACCGCTCGCGCTCCTTGCCGCGAACCTCCGCCACAACTGAAAAGCTCGGGAAAACTCGCTTGCGGTTGTGCAGGCTGACAAGTATCGGCGTTTCCTCACCGGCAAAGATCGTCTCGGGGAAACGCATTTTTACATCGAGCTTTTTGAGCGAAAGATATCCGGCGATAAACCCTATGACCATCGCCGCCGTCAGAAACGAAAGAACGAGAAACAAAAGATTGTTGCCCGTGTTCCACGCCGAAAACCCGACGACAACGATCAGCCCGAGCATGATGGCACCGCCAAGCGTGAACTCGAACGGCAAGTTCAGCTGCGACGCTTCGCGCCCGGCGTTTCGCGCGAGCGGCGGCACGACGAATATCAGGATCAGCAGAACAAAAACAAGCGACGCCGTCGCCGAGATCCCCGCCAACCGCGGATCGTGCGCCTGGCTCGCATACAGCGTCAGCAGCGACAACGCAACCCCGCCAAAGATCACGACCACACCCAGCGCCGCATTCCTGAGATCGCGCAGATTAAAAACCTGACT
>DATJGV010000198.1:0-7201 GCA_035494575.1 Pyrinomonadaceae bacterium
CGTGAAGTGGGTACGGAAGGGAAGCTGGGCGGACAGGCCGAAGTAAAAGGCGTTTCCGGTACGTGGAAGGACCTGACGGACAATGTGAACTTCATGGCGTCGAATCTTACGGGCCAGGTCCGCAACATCGCGGCGGTGACAACCGCCGTGGCGAACGGCGACCTTTCGAAAAAGATCACGGTCGATGTGCAGGGTGAGATTCTCGAGCTTAAAGACACGATCAACACGATGGTTGATCAATTATCGTCGTTCGCGTCCGAGGTGACCCGCGTCGCCCGCGAGGTGGGTACGGAAGGGAAGCTGGGAGGCCAGGCTGTGGTGCGTGGCGTTTCGGGAACGTGGAAGGACCTGACCGATAACGTGAACTTCATGGCTTCGAACCTGACGTCTCAAGTGCGAAATATTGCAGACGTTACGACGGCCGTGGCGAACGGTGACCTTTCGAAAAAGATCACCGTGGACGTTAAGGGCGAAATTTTGGAATTGAAAAACACGATCAACACAATGGTGGACCAGCTTTCGTCATTCGCGTCGGAAGTAACGCGTGTTGCCCGCGAAGTGGGTACGGAAGGGAAGCTGGGAGGCCAGGCTGTGGTGCGTGGCGTTTCCGGTACGTGGAAGGACCTGACGGACAATGTGAACTTCATGGCGTCGAATCTTACGGGCCAGGTCAGCAACATCGCGGCGGTGACAACCGCCGTGGCGAACGGCGACCTTTCGAAAAAGATCACGGTCGATGTGCAGGGCGAGATTCTCGAGCTTAAAGTCACGATCAACACTATGGTTGATCAGCTCAATTCGTTTGCGTCCGAGGTTACACGTGTGGCTCGCGAGGTTGGTACGGAAGGGAAACTCGGCGGACAAGCTGAGGTAAAAGGCGTCGCCGGCGTGTGGAAGGATCTTACGGACAACGTGAACTTTATGGCTTCGAACCTTACGACGCAGGTGCGCGGTATCGCACGCGTTGTGACGGCCGTTGCGAACGGTAACCTTAACCGGAAACTTGAGGTGGAAGCGCTCGGCGAGATTGCCGAACTCGCCGACACCATCAATGCCATGATCGATACTCTTGCCACGTTCGCCGATCAGGTGACAACGGTGGCTCGCGAGGTAGGTATCGAAGGCGAACTTGGCGGACAGGCGAACGTGCCAGGTGCTTCAGGAACGTGGCGCGACCTTACGGATAACGTGAATCAGCTTGCGGCAAACCTCACAAACCAGGTGCGTGCAATGGCGGATGTGGCAACCGCAGTTACCAAGGGCGACCTGACGCGGTCGATCACGGTTGACGCGAGAGGCGAGGTAGCGTTTCTCAAGGACAACGTGAACGAGATGATCCGTAACCTGCGTGAAACGACGCAGAAAAATACCGAGCAGGACTGGTTGAAAACGAACCTTGCGAAGTTTACGCGATTGCTGCAAGGCCAACGCGACCTGCTGACCGTCGCTCGGCTGATACTTTCGGAAATGGCTCCGCTGGTCGAGATGCAGCACGGTGTGTTTTACATAACAGACACGGTTGACGACGAACTAGTTCTTAAATTGCTCGCCTCGTATGCGTATCGTGAACGAAAATCTGTATCGAACGAGTTCAAATTCGGCGAAAGCATCGTCGGACAATGCGCTCTTGAAAAGGAACGCATCATTATCAACAACGTGCCGCCGGAGTACGTCAAGATCAATTCCGGGTTAGGCGAAGCGCCGCCTACAAACATTGTCGTTCTTCCGGTATTGTTCGAGGGACAGGTAAAGGCCGTCGTCGAACTCGCTTCGTTCACGCCGTTCAACGAAATTCATTTTGCGTTTCTCGATCAGCTTACCGAGTCGATCGGCATCGTTATCAACACGATCGAAGCCAACATGAGAACCGAGGAACTGCTGAAACAATCGCAGTCGCTCGCGCAGGAACTCCAGCTTGGTCAGGCTGAACTTCAGGAAACGAACCGACGCCTCGAATTGCAGGCGCAGTCGCTGCAAACTTCCGAAGAACTGCTCAAACAGCAGCAGGAAGAGCTCCAGCAGACAAACCAGGAACTCGAAGAAAAGGCTCGAATGCTTTCCGAGCAAAAGACCGAGGTCGAGCAAAAAAATCAGCAGATCGAATTTGCCCGAACCGCGCTGGAGGATAAAGCGAAACAGCTTGCCTTAAGTTCGAAATACAAGTCTGAATTTCTGGCGAACATGTCGCACGAGCTGCGGACGCCGCTCAACTCGATGCTGATCCTTTCCAAGATGCTTTCCGAAAGCGAGGAAGGCAACTTAACTGAAAAACAGGTCGAGTTTGCAGAGACCATTCACTCATCCGGCACCGATCTGCTTGCCCTGATCAACGAGATACTTGATCTTTCCAAGATCGAATCCGGCAACATGGGCGTCGAGATCGGCGAGATCCGGTTCAGCGAGCTCAAGGAGGACATCGAGAGAAACTTTGGCCAGATCGCCGAGGACAAGGGCCTGCAGCTTGTGACCGAGATCGGAAGCGATTTGCCCGAATCGATGCAGACGGACGTCAAGCGGCTGCGGCAGGTGCTGAAAAATCTTCTGTCGAATGCGTTCAAATTTACGCATCACGGCCAGATCGAAATGCGTATCGAAGCTGCCAAGGGCGGTTGGAGTTTTGACAATCACAATCTGCGACGAGCGTCGTCGGTGATCGCGTTCAAGGTAAGCGACACGGGGATCGGCATTGCCGAAGACAAACAGCAGTTGATCTTCGAAGCGTTTCAGCAGGCGGACGGCACTACAAGCCGGAAATATGGCGGAACCGGACTGGGGCTTTCCATCAGCCGCGAGATCGCCCGCCTTTTGGGCGGCGAGATCGTGCTCGAAAGCACACCGGGCGAAGGCAGTACGTTTACATTCTATCTCCCGCAGATCTATGTCCCGGTCACTCTAGCCCTTCCCGACGAGAGTCTTGAAGACGAAACTGTGGAAACCAACGGTCACGGACCGCGGACGCTGATCTCGCTTGCAACTGAAACGAACGAAGCTCAACCGGCTCGCGTTCACGTTGTGGTAAGTGACGACCGGTCGGATATTCAACCCGGTGACCGCGTTGTTTTGATCGTCGAGGATGACGCCACGTTTGCCCGCATTTTACGTGACATTGCCAGGGAGCAGGGGTTCAAGAGCCTTGTTTCCCAACACGGTGAAGACGCACTTATGACCGCCCGAAAATATCGTCCTGATGCGATCACGCTTGATCTAACACTGCCCGGCATTCATGGGTACGCGGTTTTGGACAGGCTGAAACACGATCCCTCAACGCGGCATATCCCGGTCCAGATAATCTCGGTGATCGACGATATGAAACGCGTGCTCAAACTGGGTGCATTCGGGCGGATCACAAAACCGGTCGATAGACAACGATTGATCGAAGGCTTTAATGGCCTGAAGTCGTTCATTGAACGTCCGGCGAAAAAGCTGCTTCTGGTCGAGGATGATGAAGTGCTTCGAAACAGCATTCTTGAACTGATCGGCGGCAGCGATGTTTCACTGACAAGCGCCGCGACCGGTGAAGACGCTTTGGCAAAACTCCAGTCCGAGCATTTCGACTGTGCCATCGTCGATCTGATGCTGCCCGACATGGAGTGGAGCGAACTGATCGGCAAGATCAAGCAGAAAAAAGGTTTTCCGGAATTACCGGTGATCGTTCATACGGGCAAGGACCTGACAAAACGCGAAACCGCCCGGATCAAAAAACTTGCGGAAACGGTCATCATTAAAGACGCCGATTCCGTCGAGCGGCTTGTTGACGAAACTGCCTTGTTCCTGCATCGCGACGTTGCGGTTCTCAATGATACGCAAAAAAATATGATCAAGCGTGTCAATCTGACGGATCCGCGGCTCGAAGGCAAAAAGGTCCTGGTGGTCGACGACGACATTCGCAATATCTTCGCCCTTACCAGCGTTCTGGAACGCCAGCAGATGGAGGTTGTTTATGCTGAAAACGGCCGCGACGGGATAGAAATGCTAAAGAAAACGCCCGGCATCGACGGCGTTTTGATGGATATAATGATGCCTGAAATGGACGGTTACGAAGCCATGCGCGAGATACGTCAGATCGCCAAATTCAGGTCGATCCCCATTATCGCCGTTACCGCAAAGGCGATGAAGGGCGACCGTCAAAAATGCATCGAGGCAGGCGCGTCCGATTACATCACAAAGCCGGTGGACGCCGAAACGCTGCTGTCGCTGCTACGCATTTGGCTGGATAGATAGGATAATAAGAAGAAAGTGAAGTATTCGGAAACAAGGAAGGGCGATGGAATCCAACGGCAAAGCAAATATCCTGATCGTGGATGATAAGCCGGAAAATCTTCTGGCAATGGAATCCATACTTGAAGGGTTAGATCAAAATCTCGTACAGGCGACGTCTGCGCGTGAAGCGTTGCGGTATCTTCTGATGGAGGATGTTGCGGTGATCGTCCTGGACGTCCAAATGCCGGGCGTTAACGGGTTCGAGCTTGCCGAGTTGATCCGCGAACGCGAACGAACGCAGCATACTCCGATCATCTTTGTTTCTGCGATAAGCCATAGCGAGCAGTATATTTTTAAGGGTTACTCGCTCGGTGCGGTCGACTATCTTACCAAGCCTTTTGAACCCGAAATACTCCGCTCGAAGGTGCGGTTTTTCTGCCGGCTTTTTTTTCAAAATCAGAAGATCAAGCGACAGGCAAATCTGCTCGAAGAATCGAACAAAAAGCTCGACGAGCTTAACGCGGAACTCGAGGTGCGGGTTTCCAACCGGACCGCCGAGCTCGAAAAGGCAAACCAGGAACTTGAACGACAGATCGAGGAGCGAAAACGGTCCGAGGAGCGGCTTGCCACTGAACATTCAATAACGCGTACGCTCGCCGAGGCTCCCGGCGCAGAGGTCGCATTTCCTTCGGTGTTGCGCATTTTCTGCGAAAATCTTGGAGCATTGGTCGCGTGCCTGTGGCTGCTCGACGATGCGGGAGCTGAACTCGTCCCGGCTTTTGTCGAAACCGGAAAAGACGTACGCAACGTCTCGGCGTTCGTTGCAGAAACCCGCAAACTCAAGATCAGGCGCGGCGTCGGCATCCCCGGACAGGTTTGGGAAAAGGGAACCCCGGTGTGGCTGCCGAATACGGTCCGCGGGCCGAACCACCCTCGGGCGGAGTTGGCTGCATCGATCGGGATCCACAGCGGATTGGGATTTCCGATCATGATAGGAAGACAGTTCCACGGCGTGATCGAATTTTTCACGTCACAGCCGTTCCGATCCGACGAACACATCCTTAACATGTTTGAGGCGATCGGCAGCGAGATCGGTCAGTTCATCCAACGTAAACAGGCCGAAACCGACCGCGAGAATCTGCTTTATCGTGAAAAAGCGCTTCGCGAACAGGCCGAAACCGCTAGCAGGCTGAAAGACGAGTTTCTTGCGACGGTTTCCCATGAACTGCGTACACCGCTCAATGCTGTTCTCGGCTGGGCCGAAATGCTGCATACTGGAAAGCTCGACGATGATAAAAAGACCGATGCTCTGGCAACGATCTACAGAAACGCAAAAATGCAGTCGCAGCTGATAGACGATCTCCTCGACGCGTCACGGCTTATTACCGGAAATCTCCGGTTAAATCTCTCGCCCGTTTCGGTCGTATCTGTCATCGAAGCTGCGCTCGATATTGTCCGTCCGGCAGCCAAGGCAAAAGAGATCACGCTTAATACGGATCTGGTCTCTCCGGTCAATACCGTGACTTGTGACGCTCAGCGGCTCCAGCAGATGGTGTGGAACCTGCTCACAAACGCTGTCAAATTTACGCCGAATAACGGCGAAATAACCGTTTCGTGCGGCCAGGAAAAAAACAGTGTCAAGATCGCCGTGCGCGACACGGGGCACGGCGTTGCGCCGGATTTTTTGCCTTTCGTTTTCGACCGTTTTCGTCAGGCGGACAGCTCAAGCACGCGTTCGCATGATGGCCTCGGCCTCGGCCTTGCGATAGTGCGTCACCTGGCGGAGCTTCACGGCGGATCGGTCAGCGTCGAAAGCGAAGGAGTTGGAAAAGGCTCGACGTTTTCGATCTCGATTCCGGTTTCAACGGCAGCGGCTTCGCTCGTCGTTTCGCCGCAGCAGACAAAGTCGAACGGCAAGGTGGAATCTAAACGCGCAGACAGCCGTCTTGACGGCGTTCGCGTTATGGTCGTCGATGATGATGCCGACACCTGCGAATTGATAGGTTTTGCGCTTGAACGTCTCGGCGCCGAGATCCGTTCGGAAAGATCGGTTGACGAAGCTCTATCGGTGATATCCGAATGGCAGCCCGATGTTTTGCTGACGGATATAAATATGCCCGAGACAGACGGGTATTCTTTTCTCGCGAGATTGAAGTCCGAACCGTCGATGGGTTGGCCCGAAATTCCTGCGATCGCCGTTACGGCAATGGCCAGGCCCGAGGATACTCAAAAAGCACTCTCCGCCGGATTCAATTATCACATCGCAAAGCCGATCGATTTTAACGAGCTTTCGGATCTTATATCGAGACTTATCAACTCAAATTCCACAGCACATGGATCACGCCGGCGTTACGTCTAAACAAAAAAGCGGCCGGACCTAAGTTCAGCCGCACACATTTTCTGGATCAGTGAAGAAGAGAAAAACCTACTGATTTACAAGTATCATCTTCCCGTCCGGCAGCTTGATCGTCAGAGCGTCGGCTTCAAGAACATACAACGGAGCCGACTCCTTTTTCTCAAGCTTTGCCGCCTGTTCGCTCGTTACCCTTCGTGCAGAATTTACATACCGCGGGTCTGAGATCATATTGTACCGGGCCGAGATGCGGCGGACGTATTCCTGCGTTTCTCGGTAGGGTGGTATCTGCCATCCGTATTTCATGACCGCGCCCTCGCCTGCGTTGTAACCCGCGAGCGCGAGCGTTACGTCGCCGTTAAAAGTGTCGAGCAGCCATCGCATATATTTCACGCCGCCCTCGATGTTTTGCTTCGGATCGTAGATCTTTGCAACGCCAAAGCGCCGTGCCGTGCCCGGCATCAGCTGCATCAGCCCGCTTGCGCCCTTATACGATGTGGCACTTGGCTTAAAGGTCGATTCCTGATGCATCTGTGAATAGATCAGCAGCGGATCGATGCCGTACCTGCGGCTCGAATCGACGATGTAAGAATCTACGATCGGACTGCCGGTCGTAAACCCGTTCAGGTTCGTCGCTGTACCCATTAC